>DAIOUP010000051.1:0-8845 GCA_036759465.1 Bacteroidales bacterium | reverse complement strand
GGTGAAGACCGACGACCACGCCAATCAGATTTTCAAACTTTATCAATAAATCATGACATCCGACAAAGCCAAAGAAAACATCGACAAGCTAAGGCTTGAGAAGCTCAAAGCCCTCGAATCCACGCTGGGAAATATTGAAAAGAATTTCGGCAAAGGCAGCATCATGAAACTGGGCGACCAGGCTGTCGAAAAGCTTGATGCCATTTCCACCGGATCGATCGGACTCGATGCGGCGCTGGGTGTGGGCGGCCTGCCAAAAGGCCGTATCACCGAGATTTACGGTCCGGAAAGCTCCGGAAAAACCACGCTGGCCCTGCATGTTATCGCCGAATCGCAGAAAAAGGGTGGCATTGCCGCTTTTGTTGATGCCGAACATGCTTTCGACCGTTTTTATGCTCAAAAGCTTGGTGTGGATATCGATAACCTGCTGGTTGCCCAGCCCGACTATGGCGAGCAGGCCCTCGAAATTGCCGAAAACCTGATTCGTTCGGGAGCCATCGATGTGATTGTTATCGACTCGGTGGCTGCACTTACGCCAAAAGCCGAGATTGAAGGCGAAATGGGCGACTCAAAGGTGGGTTTACAGGCCAGGCTGATGTCGCAGGCTTTGCGGAAACTTACGGCCACGATCAACAAAACCGGCTCGGTTTGCATTTTTATCAACCAATTACGCGAGAAAATCGGCGTAATGTTTGGCAACCCGGAAACCACCACCGGCGGCAATGCCCTCAAATTCTACAGCTCGGTAAGGCTCGATATCCGCAAGGTCAGCCAGATAAAGGATGGCGAAAACATGACCGGTAACCGTGTGAAGGTGAAAGTGGTCAAAAACAAGGTGGCGCCGCCATTCAAAAAGGCCGAATTCGACATTCTGTATGGCGAGGGAATATCGCGACTGGGTGAAGTGATCGACCTTGGCGTTGAATTTAATATCATCAAGAAAAGCGGTAGCTGGTTCAGCTATGGCGAAACGCGTCTCGGACAAGGCCGCGATGCCGTTAAAAACACCCTGCGCGACAATCCTGATCTGGCTGATCAGCTCGAAGAACAAATCAAGGTCGCTTTGACGCAGGCCAACATCTGACCTCTATGAAGTACGATTTTGAGCCGCCATGCCACAACAAGGCAGGGCGGTTTTTTTGCGAAAGAATTCAAATCCTGGTGTTTGCGCTGTTGGCAGTCATGATGGCTGCCAATGGATGCAAAAACACTGCCATTAAGGAAGATGCCGCAGGCGACAGCCCGACCGATCCACTCGAACTCCTCAACCAAAAGATCAAGGCCGACAGCACCAATGCTGCGTTGTACAACGATAGAGCAAAACTGTTTCTGAGCAGAAGTCAGACCGACAAAGCTTTGATGGACCTTAACAGGGCTCTTGAGCTTAATCCTTCGGATGCCGCCATATTTTTGACGCTCGCTGATGCTTATCTGATGATGGAAAAGCCTGATAATGTGAATGCCGCGCTGCTTAAAGCCGTTGAGTTGGCACCACAGGACCCCATGCCGCTAGTCAAATTGGCCGAGCTTAACCTTATGCTGGAACAATACAACACCGCACTGGCATTTACCGATCGTTCCCTCGAAATCAGCAAGTTCAATCCTGAAGCCTATTTTGTCAGGGGTTCGGTTTTTCTCGCCCGCAAGGATACTGTGTCGGCATTGCGCAATATCCTGCTTGCGCTCGATCAAAAACAGGATTTTTACGAACCGCTTATCAAACTTGGGGTTATTTACACCGAGCAGCGCAATCCGCTGGCCGAGCAATACCTTCATAGAGCCCTGAAACTATTCCCGAATTCGTTGCAGGCGCGGTATCAGTTGGCACTCTACCTGCAGGATAACCTCAGGCCGGAAGAAGCGCTGCAACATTATGATACACTGCTGGCTCAGATACCAAACCACCCACTTGTGCTCTACAACAAAGGCTATGTGCATCTGGTTTATCTGAACGATTATGCCACGGCGATCGATTTCTTTGACCAGGCGCTGATCAACGATCCGAATTACGTGGATGCCCTATACAACAAGGGCAGGGCATTGGAAGAAATGGGTAGGTATGTCAATGCACGCGATGTGTACAACGAGGTGCTTCGACGACGGCCAAACTACGAGCTTGCTGTTCAGGCGCTCAATCGCCTGGATATCAGAAAGTAAAGGCTATTTTGTGTAAGGAATTAGGCTGGACTGGACAAGCTCCCAGTTATCGATCACCTGAGGCGTGCTTCGGGGTCGGCGGAGCTGATACCTGACCATACCATAGTTTTTTGCAATCCAGAAGTCGAAAAAGGCCGTATCGGGTGCGTTCTGATAATCAACTACTTTAGTGTGATAAACATCGGAATAATTTCTTCCCTGAATGGTGAGTGAAGGTATCTTTTCTACGGTTGTGTAGTTGCCTTCATTTATTCCCAGCAACTGTTCCTCACCGAAATTGAGGTTGGAGATCAGTGCCCTGTAGTACCTGCCATTGTTGAAATAAAGCCTGAAATTATCGCTGGCGGAGTTATTGCCATACACTTTCCCAACCGTTAGCTCATATTTGGTAAGCCCTGTGAAACGAGAGCTTAGAACAGACTCAATTGCCTGATAGTAAAAGCCTTTTGGGTTGAGAACATCGGAATGAAAACGCTTGTCTTTATAAGTGCGCAACACCCTAACGGTATCCCGGTTGGAAGTAGGGTCGCCGGTTGTTGTCTTCAGGTAAATCCAAAATGAAAGCGAGTCGAAGGCGGTATATTGCCTGAATTCCTGATCAATCTCGTAAACTTCTGGTGGCTTAAGGTCATCCACCTTACATGAATGCACGAATAATCCTCCAATGATCGCAATGAGGGCAGAGATGAAAATTTGTTTCATTTTACGAAAAATATTTTGTCGGTAAACAGTACACCGTTAAGGTGGTCGATCTCGTGTTGAAAAATCCTTGCCGTAAAACCTTCAACGTATTCTTCGTGCCATACTCCTGTTTGGTCCTGATACTTAAGTTGGATTCCCCAGGGGCGCTCAACCATATCGCGCAATCCCGGAATGGAAAGACAACCTTCGGCACGCAGGTGCAATGAATCGGAATACGCGGTTATCTGCGGATTGAAATACACCTCAAAAGGCTTTTCGTCTTTGTCGAAGCGCTGAACAACGATTAGTTGCCGATTGATGCCCACCTGAGGTGCCGCAATGCCAACGCCTTTGTGATCGGGATGTTGCACGGTGGCAATCATGCGACGGCTTAGCAGCTCCCAGATTCTGTGCTCCGGTTTATCTACTTTAGCAGAAACTGCACGAAGCACTTGCAAGTCGTTGGGGTTGGTAACGAGGGTCACGCGCATTTTTTCGTCCGGCTTTCCATCGTTGATCAGCCTGCGCTCGCTTCGGGCCAGAGGCTGGGCCATAATATAGCCTGCCACCGTTGTCAGGATGAAAAGAAAAGCCAAATGCTTCATAAGAGGGTTGTGATTGGGAATGCAAAGATAACCGGATTTTTGTTTTTTTAGTGCCTTCAAACCACATCAGGACATACTTATATTCGATATTTGCAGGAATTAACAAAACAACTGAATATCCATGCCAGCCAACACTTTCGGAGAAGTTTACCGTCTTACCACCTTCGGCGAGTCGCACGGCCCGGCCATAGGCGGGATAATTGATGGCTGCCCCCCTGGAATTCATGTCGACAATGAGTTCATTGTCAGTATGATGCGTCGAAGACGCCCCGGACAATCGCATTTATCCACCCCCCGAAATGAGGAAGATATACCGGAGATTCTGTCGGGCGTGTTCGAAGGTGTGACAACAGGAACCCCGCTTGCCTTCGTCATAGGCAATAGCGACCAACGTTCGGGCGACTATGATAAACTCAAAGACGTGTACCGGCCATCCCATGCCGATTTTACATACGAAGCTAAATATGGCTTGCGCGATCATCGTGGCGGGGGTCGTTCTTCGGCCCGCGAAACGGCTGCACGGGTTTTTGCCGGCGCTATCGCAATGTTATTCCTACAGCGTTTTGGGATAAATATCAGGGCCTGGGTGAGCGCGGTGGGTAGAGTGGAGGCCCCCGAACTCAACGAAATCCCTTCGCTCGAAATGGTGGAATCGAATGTTGTGCGATGTCCTCATCCCGCGTCGGCAGAATTAATGCAGCAAATCATCCTCGAATCAGGCAAGGCAGGCGACACTCTTGGCGGCATTATTAGCGCCGGCATCAGCGGCCTACCCGCCGGACTGGGGGCTCCTGTTTTCGATAAATTTCATGCCGAGCTCGGTAAAGCCATGCTCAGTATCAATGCCGTCAAGGGCTTCGAGTATGGCAGTGGTTTTGCCGGCACACGCTTGCCAGGCTCACAGCACAACGACCGTTTCGCAACCGAAAATGGTAAGATTGTAACTACTACCAATCACTCCGGCGGTGTACAAGGCGGCATTACCAATGGCATGGATGTGCGCTTTCGGGTGGCTTTTAAGCCGGTTGCAACCATTATGCAGCAGCAAAAAACCATCACCTCAAAAGGCGATGAGACCACACTCAGGCCCGGCGGACGTCACGACGTATGCGTTTTACCCCGTGCCGTAGTCATTGTTGAAGCCATGGCGGCCCTCGTCTGTGCAGATCATCTGCTCCGTCAAAAAATGTATCAATAGAATTATCTTATTGAAAATGAAAAAGTTTCTGAAGATTTTCGGTGCTATTCTCGCAACTCTGCTGCTGCTCGCTTTACTGTTGCCCTTTGTTTTCCAAAAACGCATCGGGGAAATGGTTAAGCAGGAGATCAACAACAGCATAAATGCCAGGGTGGACTATGGGCGAATCAGTGCCAGCTTTTTTCGCGACTTTCCATCATTCACCCTAACGATCAAGGATATAGCTGTTAGCGGCAAAGAGGAATTCGAAGGCATCAATCTTTTTACTTCCGAAAGACTGTCGGTGACCATCAACCTGCGGTCGTTGCTTAAAGGCAGCCCATACGAGGTGGATCAAATCCGAATCAACAGGGCCAATCTTAACCTGCTTGTTCTGGAAAACGGCAAAGCAAACTGGGATATCGCCCTTGCAGATACGAGTACGACGCAGACTTCAGCCGAACAAGAATCTTCGTCCTTGTCGCTTAAGCTCAACCAAATCCGTGTTGTGCAATCCGATATTAACTACGAAGACCGGGAGCTGGTGTTCTTGACTACCTTAAACGGTGTCAACGGCAGTTTGAGCGGCGATATGAGTCTTGATCAGGCCTTGCTCGACCTTACACTTAAGGCTGACCAGCTTAAGGTGGAATACGAAGGCATGAAGCTGCTCGCAGGAGTTAGTGTGCTATTCGAAGGGGATGTGGATGCCGGACTGTCAAGGGATGTTTATAAGCTTAGCTCTAGGGTTTTGATGCTAAACGAGTTGGCGCTCGGTTTTAAGGGAACGTTCGATATCAGCAGTGAGAATATTGGCATGGATTTTAGCGCTGAGGCATTAAACGGCAATTTCAAAGACCTGCTCAGCATAGTACCAGCCATATACAGCAACGATTTCAAGAATCTCACAGCCTCAGGTAGTTTCGATTTCAGGGCGGGTATGAAAGGCGAGTATGGCGATGCTGTTTTTCCGTCTTATTTTGCCACTCTAAAAGTCAGGGATGGTGCTTTTGGATATCCTGCCTTACCATCACGGCTCGAAAGGTTCTTTATTGATATTGATGCCGAAAATCAATCGGGTGCCGATGACGATCTCAAGCTCGATATTAGTCGTATTGCTCTGGCTATCAATGGTCAGCCAATTGAGGGCAATCTGGCATTGCGTAATCCGGTTTCCGATCCGCGATTTAAGGCGGGTTTAAAGGGTAAACTGGATTTTGAAGCACTTTCGAAACTCCTTCCGGCCGGAACGATACCCGAAATGAGTGGTATGTTGAATGCTGCATTCACTGCCGCAGCAAAGAAATCGGATATTGATAACAAACGGTATCAGAATGTAGAAGCGAGCGGTAGTATCGAGATCAATCAGTTTAGGATGCCTTCTGTCAAGCCAGGTATTGATCTGAGCATCGCTTCGGCATCGGCTCTGCTGAGGCCCGAAGCCTCTTCGGTTGAGGTAAAAGGAATGCAGCTCGGCAAAAGCGATTTTAACTTCCGGGGTGAGGTGTCCAACTACCTACCATACATGCTTTCGGACGGTGAATTAAGTGGCAACCTCTCCCTCCGGTCAGGACTTATTGATGCCAACGAGTTGATGAAATATTTCATGGGTGCCGACAGTGCAGAGCAAACCGCCGATTCTGCCACTTTTAGGCTTGAGTTGCCCGAACGAATTAATATTGGATTTAGCGCCGAGGTGGGTAAGCTGCTCTATGAGCAATATGAGCTTACTGAGGTGATAGCCGGATTGCGATATGCCAATAAGATACTCACCTTTAATCCTCTGGATGCCAGAATGATGGGCGGAAGTATTAAGATGCATGGCACATTTGATGGTAAAGATGCCAAGGCTCCTCTGGTGGACCTTAATTTTGGCCTTACCGATTTCGACATCCCGCTTTCCTATCAAACCATCGGTCTTTTCAGCAAGGCGGCACCCATAGCCGAAAAAACCAAAGGCCGCTTCTCGACGGGATTCCGGTTGAAAGGTCAGCTCAACGAAAATCTGCAACCTGTGTTTAATACCCTTCAGGGCGGCGGAGGGCTGCAGTCGAGCAGGATCACCATCGAGTCGGTGAATCTTTTCAATACCCTTGCCGACCGATTGGGTAATGAAGATCTGCGTAGGATTGTTACCGATGGTGTAAACTTCAGTTTCGAATTTGTAAACGGAAGGGTGTTCCAAAAGCCTTTTAGCTTTGCTCATTCAGGCATCGATGCCACTCTGGCAGGCAGCATAGGTTTCGACCAGACGCTCGATTACGACCTTGCTCTCGTAATACCCTACGAAAAGCTCGGATCAGCCGTAAATCAACAATTGCAGCAGCTTTCGGCACTTGCAGCCGGAAGGGGAATCAACCTAACGCCAGGAACGAAAATCAACATCCGGGCGAAGATCGGTGGTACGGCACTGGCGCCGACCATAGCACTCGATTACCGTGATTTCGCAACCAATCTGCGCAACGAGATCATGCAGTCGGCTGCTGCCGAGCTTGAAAAGCAAAAAGAACAACTTCGCTCCCAAGCCCGCGATGAGGCCAATAAACTGATTGAGCAGGCTCAGCGTCAGGGCGAAGAGCTGATTCGTCAGGCCGAACTCACTGCATCACAAATCCGTAACGAAGCCTCGGCTGCAGCCGATCGTTTGCGTCGCGAAGCCGATGCTCAGGCCGAAAGGCTGATCAACGAAGCCAAAGGAAAGGGCATGCTTGCCGAAAGGGGAGCGCAGGAAGGTGCGCGTAAGATAAGACAACAGGCATCGGTTGCCGCTTCACGCCTCGAGCAGGAAGCAGATCAAAAGGCATCTGCAGTGGTGGGCGAGGCCAGGCGGCAGTCGGATAAGCTGGTGGAAGACGCGCGTTCGCGAGCCGCTCAGCTTTGATCGGTTATCTTAAACGATTGTCATAATTGAACGAGGGTAATGATATGATTCACAGAGAAGTAATGCGAAAAATACGCTTCATCTACTGGTTTATGTTTTTCGCTTTTACCGTGGTTTTCGTGGCCGCCCTTGCATTGGCCGACAAGTCGTCGGCTCAATGGTTGCCCGAAGCTTTTGGATTTGTGCAGCTCGTAGTTTCCGCCGTATTTGTTGTTGGAGCTCTCGTTGGGTCAAAACTTATCGCCAATAGCGTATTTTCCCGAAAAGAGGTGCTTGAGAATTCTGAAAAGCTCAACGAAACCTTCTTATCCTGGTTTATGATCCGCATGGCAATGGCCGAGATGGCTGGCCTGACGTCATCAATAGGTTTTTTGCTGACTGCCAACCTTTTACTGCTTATCATTGCAGCTTTGATGTTTGTTGTTATTTTCAGCTACAGGCCAACGCATCAAAAAGCTGAATCAATCGTAAAGGAGGCTCAGTCGCTACAGCACTCCAGATAATAGGCGCTTGCTTTATTGCGCAGGTTATAGTTCGACGACATTACTTCGCCGTAGGCACCGGCGGTGCGGATGGCAATGAGGTGACCACGCTCAGGTTGAGGTAGTAATACCGCTTTACCAAAGCAGTCCGAAGACTCGCAGATTGGGCCAACCACATCGCAGGTAATCGTGGGAGCATCAGGATGGCTGATATTCTCGATTTTGTGATAGGCCTGATAGAGGGCGGGGCGTATGAGCTCAGTCATGCCGGCATCGAGGATAACGAAGTTGGTGTTAATGCCTGGTTTTACGTACAAGACCTTTGAAACAAGCGTTCCGCATTGGGCTACCAGCGCTCTGCCCAGCTCGAAATGCACGGTCTGGCCGGGGAGCAATTCCAGTACATCAGCAAAAAGCCTGAAAAAGCTCTCGAAATCAGGTATGGATTCTGTATCGGGTTGCTGATAATTGACCCCAAGCCCTCCACCTAAATTTATGTGCTTCAGGTATATTCCTTTTTTTCGGAACCAGTGGTTAAACTCATTGGCGCGGAGTGCCAGCGACCTGAAAGGATCTTGATTGGTGATTTGAGAACCAATATGAAAGTGTATCCCGGTGAGCTCGATGTTCCGGAGCTTTTTCAATACTTCGAGCACTTTCTCTAACTCCCACGGATTGATGCCAAACTTGTTTTCTTCCAGTCCGGTGGTGATGTAGTGATGTGTTTTAGCATTCACCCCCGGATTTAACCTGAGCGCCACGGGGGCTTTCTTGCCTGCCTGCCCGGCTCTTTGGTTTATGACTTCAAGCTCTTGAACAGATTCAACATTTAAACTGAAGATGTTGTTTTCCAGTGCAATGT
>DAIOUP010000050.1:0-8868 GCA_036759465.1 Bacteroidales bacterium | reverse complement strand
GATTATGGCTTCGATGCTTTTGAAGGCATCATCTTCTATTTCGGTATCTTTAAGCGCTTTGCCCATTCCGGGGATCATGGCCGCAAGGTCCTTGACGTTACCCATCTTCTTAACCTGTTGAATCTGTTTTAGAAAGTCGTTGAAGTTGAATTCATTACGGGCAAGTTTCTTACGCAGGCGTTCGGCTTCTTCGGCATCGTACTGTTCCTGAGCACGCTCCACAAGGGTAACGATATCGCCCATCCCGAGGATGCGGTCGGCCATACGGCGGGGATAGAACACGTCGAGGGCGTCCATCTTTTCGCCAATACCGACGAATTTGATGGGTTTGTTAACGACAGTCCTTATGGTAAGCGCAGCACCACCGCGGGTGTCTCCATCGAGCTTGGTGAGTACAACACCTTCATAGTTGAGCCTGTCGTGGAAGGCTTTGGCGGTGTTCACGGCATCCTGACCGGTCATGGCATCCACCACGAAAAGGGTTTCATGAGGGTTGACAGCCGCTTTTACAGCAGCGATCTCGTTCATCATCTGCTCGTCGATGGCCAGACGTCCGGCTGTGTCGATGATTACGACGTTGAAATTCTTATCCTTCGCGTGTTGGATGGCGCGTTTTGCGATACCCACAGGGTCTTTGCTCTGCTCATCGGCAAATACTTCAACTTCAATTTGTTCGCCAAGTACCTTGAGCTGATTGATGGCTGCCGGACGGTAAACGTCGCCGGCCACCAACAAGGTCTGCTTGCCCTTTTTCCGTTTGATGAAGTTGGCAAGTTTGGCCGAAAAAGTAGTTTTACCAGAACCCTGAAGACCGGCAATGAGAATAACCGTTGGGTTAGCTTTGAGGTTGAGATCGGAATGCTCGCCACCCATAAGTTCAACCAGCTCATCGTGAACAATTTTCACCATGAGCTGACCCGGCGACACTGCACTCAGGATCTTTTGTCCGAGCGCTTTCTCCTTAACGGTATTGGTAAAATCCTTGGCTATTTTAAAACTGACGTCGGCATCGAGCAAGGCTTTACGAACCTCTTTAAGGGTTTCGGCAACATTGATTTCCGTAATGCGCCCCTGCCCTTTGAGTAATTTAAAAGAACGTTCCAGTTTTTCACTTAGACCTTCAAACATGCTGGTTTCTGATTTTGAGCGGCAAAATTACAAAAAATGCCCAATGAGGCGGGATTAAGACAATGAAGCATCAATTGCATCACCGGGCTGATTAACATGCTTTAAGATTATTTGATTTATTGACGGCAAAGGGCCGTAATCGCTGACATATCTTTGCAAAGTGATTGTTGACAATTAATGACTCAAGAGCAATTCAGCATTCTTTTTTTTGCCCTGCTTATCGGCGGAGCCTTGTGGTTCAGGCAGTGGTACCGTTCGAAGCCACGCAATTATAAAGTATCGGAACAGGTGAGCGGAGGACGCTTGCTGGCCGTTACCGAAATCAATCCGCGATGGGAGACAGCGGCAATAGAACTTAAAATGACAAGCCGGGATGTTATCGGGAATTTACAGGCTTTTGTTGAATTTATCCCTGCCAGAGGAGAGGTGCTACGGATGAGTCTGGAGGAGCTTGAGATTGATGACGTTATCGTGCAAATTGGTGAAAATAGCCGGCAATGCAGCATCACTTTCGAAAAGCGCGACCTCATGCGGGGCATCAGGCTCCGCGAAATCAAGCCTTACCGCTTTCGTTTTGTGATTACCGATCAGGACGGTTTTGTGATCAAGTCGCATATCTTCGGCTTCTCTTCGAAATACATGCTTTTCAGGCCCGATACCGGGCGATATAATTAGACCCATTTACCCATGCGCATGAACGAACTTTCCACGACCAACAAAATACTGACAGGCTTTGCCGTGGTACTGGGATTTTACATCCTGAAAGAGCTCTCTTTCATTTTCGCCCCGCTCATGCTTGCATTCATTCTTACGCTGCTATTCATGCCCATGATGCGCCGCTTGCTTCGTCGCGGGTTGCACCGCGTACTGGCCCTCAGCATAGTAACCTCCGTGGTTGTTTTGCTTGGCCTGGGATTTGCATTTGTCACCAAACTGTCCGGAAGGCAAATCATTGACAATCAGGAAGCAGTGTTTCAGAAATTCGATGCTAGGCTTGGCCATGCTGTTGCGCCTTATGCCGGAACACTTGGCATTGAACTGGATAACAGTAAGTCAGTTACACGCGCCCTGCTGGAAAGCAAACAGGTAAACGAATTCATTTTTGGAAATTTTGCGCAAACATTGAATTCTGTTCAGAGGACGCTTACTTTTCTCTTTCTCACGCTGTTTTTTCTTGTGTTGCTGCTCACGGGATCTGTCAATCTGGAAAAACTTATGGGCCAAACGCTCTTCAGTACTAAAACGCGATCGGTTAAGACCTATATAGCCATTGAGCAAAGCGTGGTCAAGTTTCTGGAGGTCAAGGCTTTTGTGAGTTTGCTCACCGGCATTGCCTTTGGTTTGATTGCCTGGGGCATGGGCATCAGTTTTCCGTTGTTTTGGGGTTTGCTGGCCTTTGCGCTAAACTTTGTTCAGATGATTGGCTCGGTTATCGTTACCATTCTTGCTATTCTTTTTGCGTTCATTGAGCTCGACAGCTCGGCAAGCGTTTTATTTGCGGCATTGATGTTCACGGCCACGCAATTGCTTCTTGGTTCGGTGCTCGAGCCGATACTCATGGGCAAATCGTTCAGGATCAATATTCTTGCCGTACTTTTTATGCTGATGTTTTGGGGATATATGTGGGGCATTCCCGGTATTATCCTTTCGATACCCATCACAGTGATTATCAAGACCCTGCTCGAGCAATTCCGCAGCACACGATCGTTGTCGCGTCTGCTTTCCTAATAATTTCCTCAGGTTACTGCCCCGAGCGAAGGATCATACTCCAAATAGACATTATTCCTTACGATTGCTGCGATGCGCGCAACTGCCTCTGCCAGCTCCCTGTGGGTGTTGTATAAAGGTGCGAAACCCAGTCTGATGTTGTCGGGCTTACGGAAGTCGGGAATGATGGGTATGCTGCCATCATTTGGAGCGATCAGGGCTTTGCAAATGCGGAAGCCTTCGGGATGGCTGATTGAAACATGGGAGCCCCTCTGGAGGGGATTGGTGGGTGAAGCCCATGAGAAACCTAAAGGCTCTAGCAACTGCTTGTACATTTCAAAAAAGAAAGCGCTCATGCCAAGACTTTTACTTCTGAGGGCGTCCGTTCCCGCGTTCAGGAGCAGGTCGAGGCCGGGCTCTATGGCAGCAATGGAAAGAATTGGAGGCGTTCCGGCGGCATATTTCCATACGTCGTTGCGCGCTTCATAATGATGTCCGAACTCAAAAGGCCGGGCATGACCAAACCAGGCCCAGATGGCGCTTTCCAGCAGGGGCTGAAGGTCTTTCCGAACGTAGAGAAAAGCCGGAGCTCCGGGGCCGCCATTAATATACTTATAGGTACAACCAACGGCCATTTCCGCTCCCCATTCGTTGAGTTTCAATGGCACCGATCCTACTGCATGACTCAGATCCCAGATAATTTTTGTGTCTTTTTCAGCAGCCAGTTCATTAAGACGTGCCATATCATACATAAAAGCACTTTTAAAAGCCACATGACTAAGGCAAATCAATGCAGTGTTATCGTTAATCGATGTTTCCAGCGCATCGATCGGTGCGTGAATGCCATCCTCAGCCTTCTGAATATTCAATACATGATACTGAAAATGACTCTTAATCAATCCCTGCAGTACGTAGAAATCGGAGGGAAAATTCAGGTCATCGCTTAAAATCTCCGTACGGCCCTGCTGCAAACTGAGGGTGCCGTAGGCAAGTTTGTAAAGATTGACAGATGTGCTGTCACCAACGAAAATCTCATCCTCCTCAGCGCCAACAAGTCTGGCTATTTTGCCTGCAATGCGCCTTGGAAGTCCGAGCCAGTGTTCGTTCCAGCTTCTGATGAGCCAGTCGCCCCATTGTTGCTCAACCATTTGCTGCATGAGGCTGATTGTATCGATTGGCAAACGTCCGAGAGAGTTGCCGTCGAGATAAATTGTTTCAGAGCCGCTGAAAAAACGCTCCCTAAAGCCCGAAAGCGGGTCGGAGCTGTCCAGTTCGGCTGCCTTGCGTTGAAAATCATCTATGTTACTCATTGTTTTTTAAGCTTTTAATAACCCCGGGCAAGATCAGCTCGACCCACATCCGATACATTTTGCCCGATGGGTGGAGGCGGTCGTGGGCCAGCAGCGAATTGTCGCTGGCTGCAAGACGGGAAATATCAGTTATGTTGAAAAACAAAAGCTTACGGGCCTCTGCCTCCTGACGAATCACCTCGTTGAACTCGTCGATTTCGCGCGCGATGCGCGACCTGTCGCGTCCAGCTGCAAATGGCGTAACCCCCCAGTCGGGTATGGAGACCAGAAAAACGCGACCGGAATCGCCTCCAGCAAAGGATATGGCCAATTGGATGAGCTGCACCAATTCAAGTCGGAACTGAGATGCAGAACGGCCACGGTATTGGTTGTTGACCCCAATGAGCAGCGAAACTAACCCGAAAGTATCAGTGATCTGAAGCCTGTTTATTTCGGCCATCAATTCGTCGGTGGTCCATCCGGTGCGGGCCACAATCCGGGGTTTTTCAACAGTAATGCCGGATTGATTCAGCTGCGCCGCCAGCTGCATTGGCCAACGGTCGTTTTCACGTACACCTTCGCCTATAGTGTAGCTATCGCCGAGGGCGAGGTAATCTATTGCTGATTTGTCGCGTGGCATATCTGGATTACCTTTATAAGGTTTATTATCAGTCACTTTAGTGCAACCAGCATGAAATGGAAAAAGCAGGAAGATTAAAAAAACAATTTTCATGGTTAAAGTTTCCAATTAAACATCACAAAAGTGAAAAAGTTCTCGGTGGACAGCCAGATATGAAGCGCGTCAGCTTTACAAAATGTTCACAAAATTAAGATGTTCTTATAACAGCAATAAGGGTTTTTAAACATCATTTACTGTACCTTTGACGGTTCCTTTTGTATTAGGATGATTCACCGGATTTATAAATTTAGCGCGACTATTTTTCCCAACAAACCTGGTGTAATATACTAAAAGCAGAAACCAATAACATACTCATTATGAAACACGTATTCGCATTTTTCAGTATTTTCCTTTCCACTATGCTCATTGCCGGCTCTAGCTTCGGGCAACAGGTAATTGGCTCGTTTCCTAGCATGGATGGTGGATTTGAAAATCAAACAGGCACATTAGCAACTGCCAGTGCAATTTCCACAACTCAGACCGATTGGACAACTCAAATAGCAGATGCTGGCGTAATCAGTTCAACTGGTGGCCGATCAGGGCCAAAACATGTAACTTTTACACAAACAGGCACAACACACCGACGGCTCCAGAGTCCTACGGCAGCGCTTACTGCAAGCACCTCGTATGTTGTTCAGTTTTATTATCAGGGCGATCTTGACGGCACCATTAATGGCGACAACTTAAGGTCGGCTGTTTCGGCTGCCGGTACAGGTAACCCAGGCTCCTACTCTGCGTATTTAAATAGTGTTAATGTTGGAACAAACTGGACAAAATACACTGCCATTTCATCCACCTCGGGTGTTGCTCCCAGTGTTGGTCTCGGAATTATTTCGGTTAATAATACTGCTCAGTTTAAGATTGACGATTTTGTGATTTATGCTGGAAATGCTGTTGATATAACAGCCCCGGATAATCCTGGTACAGTGACTGTTTCGAACCCGACAGTTACCTCATTAGACGTAAGCTGGGCTGCTGCTCCGGGTGGGGTAGATGGGGGTGGTTATGTGGTGGTCAGGTATGCCACAAACCCAAATGCAGACAACGACCCCAACCAGAATGGTATTTATGCTGTCGGAAACACCATAAACAATGGTACGGGGGCATTAACCGGCACTGTCCGCTATATTGGCACAGGTACATCATTTACCGATAACGTTGGCCTCAGCGGCGGAACACAATACTGGTATAAAGTTTACACTGTTGACAAGGCATTCAATTATTCTAACGAAAGCACCGGTACCGGAACCACTTCAGCCGGTAGCTCCCCAACCATTGCTGTAACCCCATCCACACTTACTGGCTTCACCTACAATCAAGGCAGCGGCCCGTCGGCTGAGCAGTCGTTCAGTATCAGCGGAAGCAATCTGACCGCAAACATAACCATCACCCCCCCAACAAACTACGAGATCTCCACAGGCACTGGCGGTGGCTTCGTTGCAACCAATCCCATAATTCTTAATCACACAGGAGGCACTGTAGCTGCAACCAACATTTACGTTAGGCTTAAAGCCGGTCTCGGCATCGGCAATTATAATGGAGAAAACGTGACCGCAGCTTCTACAGGAGCCGACAACAAAACCGTCAGCTTAAGCGGTAGTGTTACCGCACCACCGACACCAACCATAAACGTCAATCCAACACAACTGCTCGGATTCCAGTATATACACGGAAGTGGTCCTTCAGATATGCAGTCTGTTTTAGTTTCCGGTTCTAACCTAACTGGTAATGTAACTATAACTCCTCCTGCAGCTTATGAGATTTCGGCATCCGCAGCCCCGTTTACGGCAGAAAATCCGCTTGTTATGGTGCCTACAGCGGGCTCTGTGACGGGGACGCTTTGGATAAGATTGAAAGCAGGATTGAATGCTGGATTTTATAATCAAACATTCGCAGCAAGCAGCACGGGCGCAAATACTGTCGACATCAATGTATCCGGTGCAGTACTGCCCGACGTTTTCACTGCCTGGAATTTCAATACTGCTTTCACAGCCGCCAGCCCTGAACCCAGTCTTGGAACTGGCACCGCATCTGTTGTAGGAAGCATGACCGGTCCAGGATCGGCCACAGGAACAACAACAGGATGCGCACAGACATCAGGTAACGCATGGGCAATTGGAACAGCCAATCCCGGCACAACGAACGAATCAAGTGGTGTACAGTTTTCCGTTTCCACAGCCGGACGTGAAAATATCTGGTTAGCCTTCGATCAAAGGCTTTCGAATACAGCCACCAGAACGTCTCGTGTACAATACACCCTTAATGGCACCGACTGGATCAATTTGGATGTTAATTCAACCAATTACCTCAGCCAATGCGCCAACAGAGGTGGCATCGACAACGGACGTATCGACGCTTCAAATCCGGCGGGAACCAATGTATCCGACAGTTGGGGACGGAGGGTCATCAGCTTTGCCGGCATCAGTGGTGCCAACAACAATCCTAACTTCGGGGTACGAATACTGGCAGCACATTATGCCGCCACAGGCGAATTCCGTCAGGCAAATAGTGTAGCGACTGTTGCAACCGGCGGAACATGGCGTCTTGATAATGTGATGTTTGGAGGTGACATTCTCCCTGGTGGTGTAGCAACAAAACTTGCTATCACTTCGGTAAACAACGGAAACAGTCCGACACAGAATATGCCTTTCAGCATAACTGTTCAGGCGCAGGATGTGAACAACGTGGCTACTAACGTAACCACTGATACTCAGATCACACTAACCAAAGCTACCGGCAACGGCACCCTGGGCGGCACCCTTGCGGCCACAATTCCTGCTGGCAGCAATAGCGTATCTTTTAATAATGTAACCTACAGCCTTGCCGAAGGCGGCGTAAGCATCACAGCATCGGCCACTTCGGGCATGACACTTAGCCCTGCAACCTCTGCAACTTTCTCGGTTCTCTCGCCTGCTACCCAATTGGCGTTCGTGGGTGTTCCGGCCAATGGTCAGGTAAACAATAACCTTGCCTCATTCACCGTCGAAGCCCGCAGACCCGACAACACAGTAGATGGCAGCTTCACCGGCAACATTACTGTAAGCAAAGCAAGCGGCCCGGGAACTATCTCCGGCACGCTTACCAAAGCTGCCGTTAATGGTGTTGCTACATTCAACGATATTCAAATCAATCAACCTGGAACGTACACGATAACAGCCAGTGCTACGGGCCTCACCAGCGCCACCAGCGGAAATATTCTTATAACAGACGCTCCTTCGCTGACGGAAGTTTTGTTGCCACAATACATACAGGGTATTAACGGCACTAACAATGACCGAATCATGTTTGCCTACAGGGTAACCTTAAGCAACCTGTTGCCCAATGCCACATATCGTTACATTAATCAGGTCGTAGACAATACCGATGGTGCCACTTCAGGTGGAGCAGGGAATGTGATTTATGTTTCCTCAACTGGAATTTTCACGCGAACCACCTCACCCTCGCTTGCAACAGCAGGAGCCTACGGCGAACTAACTACCGATGCAAACGGATCATTTACAGGTTGGTTTGTAAATGAGCCATCAGGTAATGTACGTTTTACTCCTGGCAATGATGTTCGAATGCGCATTCGTTTGAATAATGGTGCCGGCGGTACAACAGCAGTAACATACCTGACCACCAACAATACAGTCAAAGTATTGAATTTTGGTACCACAGCCTCTGCTACAGCAGGCACGGCACTTCGTGCTGAAACATTCTTTACACCCGGCAACTTTGCATTCCTGTTTGACAATACAACAGGAACTGGGCGGCCACTATACGGCACTCCGGTCGAAATCACCGGACTTGATTATTCTGCCACTACCTGGGCAGCATTTTTCCGTAACAATGTAGTAGGCGACGATGGGGCATTTGCCGCCATTATCCCCAATCAGAACGCCAATGGAGTTAAGCTTATCCAGCAACGTGCATTCAATAATGGAAGCGTAGTTACCAGTTTCAGTTCGAACAACGGCCAATGGGGAACATTTAATACAGTGAACCCCATCGGCGGCACGTCTAATGTAATTGTTGTTGACCTCAAGCAAGCGCCTTCCATTGCCGTAAGCCCCACAAGTCTTACAG
>DAIOUP010000049.1:0-8907 GCA_036759465.1 Bacteroidales bacterium | reverse complement strand
AAATACAGCGGGGTGATGACTGCCAATACCTGGGGCGGCCCCGGTGCTATTTTCATCAGCAGCGGAGCCTATATCCTGATGCCACATGGCAATGTGGTAAACCGTTTCACCCCGGCCATTTCAGATATTTCGAATATGGGATACGGCCTCAGTGCAGCCACGACCACCCTCTCTAAAGCCTTTGTTCCACACAAATTTATCGGACGGCTGGGAGGCGCTTTGGCTTTTGCCAACGTAAAACCATCGGCCGGAGGCTATCACATTGGCACGGAAGCCAATATGGCTTTGGTTTACAACCCCGGAACCTATATGAGCATCGAATGGCACACCGCTCATATGTGGCTGGGCAATTTTTACGACAGCGCCGACCAGCGCTACAGTGCACCAATCAATGGCGGCACACCGGGAAAACGCCCTGTAAACCCCTGGACAAGTTTTCTGGTATTCAAATGGTTGATGTTCTGACCCTTAAAAATGCAAGCCATGAAAACTAGAAAAAATATAGTAGCACTGCAGCTCATCAGCCTGATTGTTGTTCTACTGCTCAGCCAGCAATACAATTATGCCATGACCGGAGAAAAGACCAAGCGCATCCATTCTTATGCTATTTTACCCCGAATCAGCAGTTTCGACGAACTGGAATATCCTTTCAAAGTACATAAAGCGCAACTGGCTGCCGACCTCATGATTGCTTATGTGGACGAAGGCAATAAAAACCTTCCGGCCGAGAAGACCATTATCCTGATACACGGTCTTGGAAGCTATCTAAAAGCCTGGAGTAGAAATATTCCTGAGCTTGCCAAAGACTACAGGGTTATCGCCATCGACCTGCCGGGCTATGGCAAATCGGGCAAAATGCCTCATCCCGGAAGTATGACCTGGTATGCTTCGGCCATTGTGAAACTTATGGATCACCTAAAGCTTGAAAAAGCCTGGATTGGCGGTCACAGCATGGGCGGTCAGATTGCCATGGTAATGTCGCTATATCATCCGGAGAAAGTTCAGGGACTGATTCTTGCCGCACCGGCAGGTTTCGAGTCGTTCACCAAAGGTCAAAAACAATGGTTCAGAAATGTGATGACCCTCGACGGGGTGAAAAAGACGCCCGTTGACGACATCCAGAACAACCTGTACTATAACTTCTATCGCGTGCCTGCCGAGGCGGAGTTCATGATTACCGACCGCATCATGATGCGCCATGCCGCCGACTTTGACGCCTATTGCTACGCAGTGGTTCAGAGCGTTAACGGTATGGTGGATGAGCCTGTGCTGCCTTTCCTCAATAAAATAAACAAGCCCACACTAATCATTTTTGGTGAGAACGACAACCTGATCCCCAACCGTTTCCTTAATCCAGGTCGTACTCGCGACATAGCGGAAAACGGACATAAACGCATCAAAAATAGCCAGTTGGTGATGATTCCTCAAACCGGACACTTCGTGCAGTTCGAAGGATATGAAACATTCAACAAAGCTGTGAAAGAATTCATTAATTAACACGTTGAACAACAATCAAAACGGGGCTGTCCTGCTAAGCGGGGCAGCCTTTTTTCTTGAAGTGTTTCGCAAGCCACACCTTTCCGGCCACTCCGCAAGAAACACTTATCTTTGCACGGCCATGAAAGAGAGGGACAAACCGAAAATAAGCATCAAGAACCGCAGAGCCTCTTTCGAATATTTTGTAGTCGAAAAGCTTACTGCAGGCATTGTGCTCACAGGCACCGAGATCAAGAGTATACGCGACGGAAAGGTGAACCTGAATGATGCCTATTGCGGGTTTGGCGGACATGAACTCTTTGTGCGCGAGATGCATATAGCCGAATACAGCCATGGCACCTACAACAACCACGAACCCAAGCGCGAGCGAAAACTGCTGCTCAACCGGCGGGAACTGAAAAAACTTTCGACCAAGGTGAAGGAAAAAGGATTCACCATCATCCCGCTGACCCTGTTTATCGACGATAACGGGCGAGCCAAACTAGAAATAGCCCTTGCCAAAGGAAAGCATCACTACGACAAGCGCGAAGACCTGAAAAGTCGCGACATCAAACGCGAAATTGAACAAGCCTCAAAATATTAAGTAAATGAATAAACTATTCACTATCAGTATAATCCTTCTATTTGCAACCACCTCGTTTGCACAAAAAGCCGTTCAATGGAACACATTTGAAAAAGCGATAAAGCTTGCGGAACAAAAGCCACGTAAGATCTTTATCGATATGTACACCGACTGGTGCGGCTGGTGCAAAAAAATGGATAAAGACACCTTCGAAAACTCAGTTATTGCAGAATACCTGAACAAGAATTTCTATGCAGTGAAGTTTGACGCCGAGCGCAAGGACACCGTTACTTTCATGGGGCAGAAATTCGTTAACAGCAATCCGACGCGCAGCCGGCATTCGCACGAACTGGCACGCACGCTCCTGCAAGGAAAGATGTCCTACCCCTCTTACGTATTTATGGATGAGGAGATGCGCGTAATCACGGTTGTTCCGGGCTATTTTCCGCCTGAGGAGTTTGAGCCCGTGCTCCATTTCTTTGGAAGCAACGCCTATCAGACTACCGACTGGGAAACCTTCAGGAAAAAGTTTACTGGGAAGGTTGGTAAGTGAGCAACGTACTGATGTCTAATTCCAGAGGCTCTTACAGCAAATAAAAATTCTTGAAAAACCATTCGGCCTGATCAGTGGATCAGGCCGAACTCGCTGATAATTAATCAGCTTTAACTTTTTCCTCCTGCACCATCGGCAATCGGAACTTTGCCAACAAGAGGGCCAGCCCTATACCGGTCACCATTTGCCAAATGCCCCACCAGGCTGCTATGAAGGCCATACCGCCGTTGGCATTAAAAAGCTTTGGGTTAAAAATTAGGACAAGCGCCAGACCGGAGTTTTGAATACCCGTTTCGATGGATAATGTGCGACGGTCGGCCCTCGAAACCTTGAACAAAGTGCCGGTGATATATCCCGTGAAGAGCGTCTGTGCGTTGAGCAGCATTACGACAATACCAAGCGGAATAATGATATGGTTTATGAATTTTGCATTGGCCACCAGTGCACCCACAATGAAAGTCATGTAGAGAAAAATGGACGTAATCCTGATCGTCTTTCGGTATTTATCGACAAATGCAGGGAATTTGTGACCCACCCACATACCAAGAATAAGCGGTATGCCCAACAAAATAAACACGGTTTGGGCCATTTGCAGAAAATCGATTTCAATGGGAATATTCAAATGACGAGCTTTTTGGTAATAGTCCACATACATCCCGCCCCAGAAGGCGAAGTTGATGGGTGTGACGAGCGTTGCCGAGAGTGTGGAAAAAGCAGTGAGACTAACCGAAAGCGCTACATTGGCCTTTGCCAGCGACGAGATGAAATTGGAAATATTCCCGCCCGGACATGCCGCAATCAGAATCATGCCCATTGCAATGGATGGTGGTGGATTGAGCATAATCACCAATAAAAAAGTGAGCACAGGTAGCAACACAATCTGTGAAAAAATACCCAACAGCGCCGACTTGGGATTTTGAACCATCGCTGTGAAGTTCTCCTTCTTAATATCCAGAGCCACACCAAACATGATAAACGCCAGAGTAACATTCATATACAGCAGCCCACCTTCACTAAAGTTGAGCCTTACGTCGTCGATAAGTGCAAGTTTGTCAAACATGAGCCCGAAATTTGGGGCAAGTTAGAATTCTTTCCCGTTACAACAGTATTTCAGCCCCTTTTTGTGCTTAATATTATATTAATAAATTGTTTATCAATAATTTAAACATTTTTATGAGTTGCGAAAAACCCTTATTGAACTAATGTTTCGTTCGTTTGTACTATAAAAAATGTCAAAGATGGAATCTACAAATAAGCAAACCGTGCTGGTGACAGGCGCCAGCGGTTACGTTGCCGGAAGACTTATTGAAAACTTGCTTGGAAAAGGCCATACCGTCCACGCTACCTTACGCAACCCTCATGATCGCAATGCTGTAGGGCATCTACTGGCTCTAAACGATGGCTTTACGAGCCGACTGAAGCTGTTTGCCGCTGATTTGCTAAAGGATGGCTCCTTCGATGAAGCCATGAAGGGTTGCGAACTGGTGTTTCATACAGCTTCGCCATTTTTTAACAAGGTTAAAGACCCGCAGCGAGATTTGGTTGATCCGGCCGTAAAAGGCACTGCAAATGTGCTTTCGTCGGCAAACCGGACACCTTCGGTAAAGCGCGTAGTGCTAACCAGCAGCGTTGCAGCCATTATTGGCGACGCCGCTGATTGTTTGGGATACCCCGGTGGCATAGCCACTGAGGAACAATGGAATACAACTTCGAGCCTGAAACACCAGCCATATAGTTATTCAAAAACACAGGCGGAGCGCAAAGCCTGGGAAATGGCCGGAGCACAAAGCCAATGGGAGCTTGTGGTGATAAACCCGTCGTTTGTGATTGGACCGGGATTGAAAGCCCATAGCAATGCCGAGAGTTTCAACATCATTCGGCAGATGGCCAATGGGATGTTGCGGTTTGGCGCTCCCGACCTCAATATCGGCGTAGTGGATGTGCGCGACCTTGCCGAGGCACATTACCGGGCGGGCTTTAAGCCCGAGGCGAACGGACGACACATAATCTCGGCCCGCGAATCGAGTCTTCTGGAACTGGCCACAATGCTGCGTAACAAGTTTGGCAGCCGTTATCCTTTTCCAAAGCGCACGCTACCCCATGGCGTAATCTGGCTTATGGCACCGCTGGCCGGCCTGAGCCGCCGCATGGTGAGCCGCAATATGGGTCAACCCTGGAGGGCTGACAACAGCAAAAGCATTCGTTCGCTTGGAATGAGTTATCGCCCTGTTGAAGAATCGATTACGGAGATGTTCGCTCAGATGGTTGAAGCGAAGCTCGTTTAAAAGCAAACGCTGGTCAATCCTGCCGTTCCACATCGAGCAACCAAAGCTCCCATCGTTTCTGGTTTTCCTTCAAAAAAGCAATTTTGCCCGTTCCGGGAAGCATCTGTGCAAATTTAAGGGCTGATTTGCTGGTGTGAAGCACTTCCCGATTCCCCTTGCCGATCAAATGTCTGATGATGTACCATTGTTCGTCACCTTTGGCAGTAAGAAGCAGATACTGTTCACTGCCCGGCCATGAGACAAATTCGTAGCTCAGACTATCGGAGGATAGAAACCTGAGATCCGTTCCGTCCCAGCGCACCAATGCAGTCTGCTTTCGCACAGGATGGTCCGAAGGCAAAACGAAAGCAATAAAAGTACCCTTTGGCGACCAAACAGGATAGGATATTCCTGAGGGCAATCCCCGCATTTCGTTCAGGTTGTCGTATTTGAGGTCGTAGGTCATCAATCGCCAATCCTTGATGTAGGGCGTGTAGGCGCTGAATGCCAACAAATTGCCCGCTATGTTGAAGGCCGGCTGCCGCAAAAATACCTTACGCTGGCCAAAGCGCGACAGAAAGCGGTAGTTGCCAATAGACCAGGGTTTGCCATCGCTCAGGGCGCCCGCCCAGGCTTTTGCAATAGGATGCGGCGCAAGATAGCGCGGTCTTGCATCAAAACTTAGTATCGAAAAGACTGAATCATTTTGCGCATTGACAGCGATGTGTCGGACAGTGTCGTTGTTTTCAAGGGTGATCAGGATTGAACCATCCAGGCTGTTCCACTGCATTTGAAGGGGTTCGCCGTTTAGCACGGCAATTTTCCTGCACAAAAAGTCCTCCGTCTGTGCTGCAGCCTCATACGAAAATGCTGTCAAGACGATGGCAAGCAGCAATAAAATTTTTATTCTTCCCTTTGGAATTTCTTTTTCTGACTGAACAGCCATGGGATAAGTTCAGGTTCCTTGAAGGTGTAGTCCCAGGCATTGTGTCCAACACCAGGATAAATCGTAAACTTTGGGTCGGCACCGGCTTTCCTCAGGGCTTCAACCATATCGGTGCTTAGTTTAAATGGCACCACTGGGTCAGCATCGCCATGAAACACCCAAACAGGGACTTTATCGGCAAAAAATGGCGCTGTTTCGGGTTTACCCCCGCCACAAACGGGGAATGCGGCTGCAAAAATCTCTGGCTGCCTGTAAATCAGCTCAAATGTACCCATACCACCCATGGATAATCCGCCAACATAGATCCGGGTATCATCGATCCACGGCGTTGTGCGCAGGCTGTCGAGCATGCTCATAACAAGCTTCATCGGCACGGTGGCATCTTTGTCGGGCCTGAAGGTAAAAGTGCGGCTGCCATCGTCATACCAGGTGAAATCGACTGCCGCCCAATACTGATTTTCAGGACATTGCGGAAATATGACCACGGCCGGGTAATCGCGTCGGTTGTATTGCTCAAAAAATTTAGAACCATGTACAAGTTGCTTCTGATTGTCGGTACCCCGCTCGCCGGCACCATGAAGAAATAGTATCAAAGGGTATTTTCCGGACACTTCAAACCCTTCGGGATACATAATGCGGTAAGGAAGAACCTCTCCGCCCCTGGTGTAGCTTGAGGCAGTGAAATATTCGGTCTGTGCATTAAGGCGATAAAAGAGCACAAACAGCAGCGAAACAAGAATGTATGGCAGATATTTCATGAACATAGTGTTGTGCAAATGTAAGACTTCAGGGCTTGAGCCATTCCACTTTCAACGATTTAACCTTGTCGGACGAGCCTCCAAGCATAATCTGAAACTCCCCGGGCTCCCAGGCGTAGTCGAGCTTGTAATTGTAAAAGCTGAGCATTTCGGTGGTTATCGTAAACGAAACCTCCTTCGATTCGCCGGGCTGAAGCATGACTTTTTTAAAGGCCTTTAATTCTTTAACAGGACGTGTAATGCTGGCCACCACATCGCGCAGATACAATTGTACAACTTCTTCCCCGGCCCTGCTTCCGATATTGGTAATGCTGATGCTCACCGTGAGTTTTTCGTCGCCTTTGAGTTTTGTTTTACTTGCTTTAGGTTCGCCATAGGCAAAGGTGGTGTAGCTCAGGCCGAAACCAAAAGGATAAAGCGGCTCGTTTGGCACATCGAGGTAGTTGGAGCGAAATTTCTGGAACCACTTGCCCTGTTCGAGCGGGCGGCCAGTGTTTTTGTGGTTATAGTAAATCGGAATCTGCCCCACATTACGCGGGAAAGTAACCGGAAGCTTTCCAGAGGGATTTGCATCGCCGAACACGGCATCAGCCACGGCATTGCCGGCCTGCGTTCCGCCAAACCAAACATTCAGAATAGCCGGTATATGCAGGCTTTCCCATTCGATTGCGAGTGGCCGCCCTGTAAACAATACCATCACGACAGGCTTTCCGGTGGCTAGCAATGCCTCGAGGAGTTGTCGCTGACTTCCGGGCAGCCCAAGGTCGGTACGACTGGCACTTTCGCCGGTCATTTCAGCCGCCTCCCCAACCACTGCAACCACAACATCGGCCCAGCGGGCAAGTTCAACAGCTTCTTTTCGCAGTTGCTCTGGCGATTTGTCCGGGTCGATTCCGGGCTTTCCTCTTACAGCGGTATTTTTGTCGAGCGCAGGATCGTCGGTTATGTTTGCACCTTTGGCATATCGTATTTCTGCCTGCCCATCTGTTAGGCTTTTAAAACCCTCCAGCACGGTAACGCTCTCGTCGTGGTTGACAGCAACACTCCAGGTACCAGCCATGTGCAATCTGTTGTAAGCCAGCGGACCAATCAGTGCAATGCGGCCTTTTTTGGGCAGAGGCAGAAGATTATTGTCGTTTTTCAGCAAAACAAAAGTTGAAGGCGTACTTTGCCGGGCAAAGGCATTGTTCTCGGGGGTAAAGATCTCTTTTTCTGCCCGTTCGGTATTGATATACAAGTAAGGATCATCAAACAGTCCGAGTTTGTATTTGGCTTCAAGCACCCTGCGGCAGGCATGGTTGATGTCGTCTTCACTTATCAGGCCTTCATCAAGCGACTTTTGTAATGTGGTCAGGAATCCCTCTCCCACCATATCGAGATCCACGCCGGCTTTGAGTGCCATGGCCGAAACCTGCTGCAGATCGCCCACGCCATGTTCTATCATTTCGTTGATAGCTGTGTAATCAGTAACCACAAAGCCATCGAAGCCCCATTCATTCCGCAGCACCTCTGTAAACAGCCAGCGGTTTCCTGATGCTGGAATACCGTCCACTTCGTTGAAAGCAGTCATTACGCTGCCGGCTCCCGCTTCAATACCTGCCTTGTAAGGCAAAAAATACTCATTGTACATGCGCACCCGGCTAATATCTACGGTGTTGTAGTCGCGACCGGCTTCGGAAGCCCCATACAAGGCAAAGTGTTTGACACAGGCCATCATGGTATTGTTGCGCTTTAGATCGTTGTCCTGATAGCCTTTTACATAAGCTTGCGCCATATAGGCTCCCAATACCGGGTCTTCGCCTGCGCTTTCTGCGATTCGTCCCCATCGTGGATCACGGCTCAGGTCAACCATAGGCGAAAAACTCCAGCAAATGCCATCGGCGGTTGCTTCGACGGCTGCAATGCGGGCAGCACGGCGAACCATAGCCGTGTCGAAACTGGCTGCCAACGCCAATGGAATGGGAAAAGTAGTCCGGTAACCATGAATAACATCCAGGCCGAAAATGAGCGGAATACCCAACCGGGTTTCCTCAACGGCAATGCGCTGCAATTCGCGAATTTTTTCAGGACTTCGCACATTTAGGATAGCACCCACCTGTCCATCGGCAATCTTGCTGCCTATGGCCGAGGATCGGGCTTCGCCCGTTACGATATCCTCATATCCAGCCAAAAGGTTGAGCTGACCAATCTTTTCACCGATGGTCATCTTCATCATCAATGCCGAAATGAAGGCATCCATTTCCTCTTTTGCCTCCGATTTTCGTTCATTGGATTTGCAGGAAACAATAGTTGATGTAAAAAATAAAACGTAAAGAATAGTCTTTCTG
>DAIOUP010000048.1:0-9036 GCA_036759465.1 Bacteroidales bacterium | reverse complement strand
TGTCAATACTGATAAAATGTCACTTAATTTGCCTTTTTGCTTAGGCTTTTTTCTTTTGTAAAATGCACAACCCATATCCAAAACGCATAATTTGCCTCACGGAAGAGTACACGGAAATCCTGTGTTTATTGGGCGAAGAACAACGGATTGCAGGCATTTCGGCCCACACTGTCCGCCCCGAGGGCATCAGGAGTCGAAAACCTGTGGTTTGCGATTTCACAGGGGTGAATATGGATCTGATCAAAAGCATCGAGCCTGATCTGATTCTTGGCTTTTCGGATGTTCAGCACGAGGTTGCGCGGCAGCTGATAAAAGAGGGATTCAATGTTTTTATTTCCAATCAGCGATCGGTTGAGGAGGTGCTGATGCTTATTCGTCTGACTGGTGCCCTGGTAGGAAGGCAGACTGCCGCAGAGGAGCTGGCCGTCAAATTGATGAATCGGCTTAACGAAGTAGGTCGCTCAGCTAAACAATTGCCCAAAAGGCCCAAGGTTTATTTCGAAGAATGGTATGGTCCGCTCATCAGCGGCATTCGATGGGTTTCGGAGCTGATTGACATAGCCGGAGGGGACGATTGTTTTTCTGAACTGTCGCTTTCGCCTTCGGCCAAAGGCAGAATGGTGCAGCCCGAGGCGGTGGTAGCAGCTGCGCCTGACATCATTTTAGTTTCCTGGTGCGGTAAGCGTTTCATACCTTCAAAGGTTTACTCCCGTCCGGGCTGGGAGTCCATTCCTGCCATTGCAAACCGTCAGGTATTCGAAATGGATCCGGAAATCATCCTTCAGCCGGGGCCTGCCGCTCTTACCGACGGGATTGATACAATTACTCGCATAATCAAACGTTGGGTGCAGTTTCAGCCGGGTTAGTTTTAGCTGATGATTGTGGCCACTATTTGCCGCGAACCCGCATGGTTGCGAAATTCGCAGAGATAAACGCCTTGCCATATGCCGAGCGCAAGTTTGCCGCCAACGATGGGAATGCTAAGGCTATGGCCGATGATAGCTGTCTTGATATGTGCAGGCATATCGTCGTCACCCTCTAAGGTATGCGTATAAAGAGGGTCGCGTTCGCCAACCAAGCGTTCAAACCACTTTTCCAGGTCATAGCGCACTGTTGGGTCGGCGTTCTCGTTGATGGTCAGGGCTGCCGAAGTGTGTTGCAGAAAAAGTTGCAGCAATCCGGCTTCGGGCAATGGTCCAAGTTGCCGGACAATGAGGTCGGTAATCAAATGAAAGCCGCGCCTGTACGCAGGTAATTTGATATTGATCTGTCTGGTCATCGATAAAAAAGCTCCGGACGCTGTGGCATCCGGAGCGCAAAAATAGCACGAGATTTTTTTATTCGTCCTGCAGGTCGTTGGTCAGGTTTTTCTCCCTGATGCCTGCAATTTCTTCGAGCATTTCGGTGGTGAGCGATTTCGGCCTTTCGAGCGGATACATCAATGCGCGATCCCAGATTAGGTTGGCTACAATGCCGATGGCACGACCAATACCGAATAAAACCGTGTAATAGTCATACTCAGTAACGCCGTAATGCCACTGAATTACGCCCGACTGGGCATCCACGTTGGGCCAGGGATTTTTGGCCTTGCCATGCCGCTGCAGAATTGGCGGTACAACTTTATACAGGATGTCAACATATTTAAATATGGGATCGTCCTGCAGGTGCTTGAGGCTAAAATCGCGCTGAATCATATAGCGCGGGTCGGTCTTGCGCAATACGGCATGGCCAAACCCGGGGATTACCTGACCGCTGTGAAGGGTGTCCCAGACAAACTGACGCATTTCGTCTTCGGTGGGTACTTCACCGCCCATTTTATCCATGAGGTCCTGCAGCCAGCGAAGCACTTCCTGATTGGCTAGGCCGTGCAGCGGGCCGGCCAATCCGTTGATCATGGCAGAAGTTGCAAGGTAAACATCAGATAATGAGCTTCCTACAAGGTGTGCGGTGTGTGCGCTCACATTGCCGCTTTCGTGGTCGGCATGAATGATGAAGTGCATACGCGACACGTCGTCGTAGGGTCTTACTTTGCCCATCATGTGGGCAAAATTGGCGCCGAAGTCCAGATTGGGGTTGCCAACGATGCGTTTTCCGTCGCGGTAGAGCTTTGCATAAATATAAGTGCCAATTTCGGGCAGTTTTGCCAGCATATTAAGGGCATCCTCATACATTGGGTCCCAGTAATCGGTTTTCGAGATGCCGGCTTTGTATTTCTTTGCAAAGAACGACTCGCGGGCCATAGCCAGAATGGCTGATGAAAACATGGCCATGGGATGGCTGCAGCAAGGCCATGCATCGATCACCTCATATACATACCGGGGAAGAATACGACGTTTCGAAAACTCATCTACCAGATCGTGTGCCTCGCTCACGGTTGGAATCTCGCCTGTAAGTAGCAGGTAAAGAAGGCCTTCCACATAGGGCATTTCAGCATTCTTTGGCTTGGGGAGCAGCTTGAAAACTTCTTCCAGAGTATAGCCACGATAGCGAATACCTTCGTTGGGGTCGAGATAGGATATGTCGGTTACGAGGCATTTTATGCCGCGCATCCCGCCAATGATCTGTCCGATAGTTACTTTATCCACTTCCACTTTGCCAAATTCATCCTGGAGCCTTTTGGTGCGCGGACGCCATTCTTCGATTTTCTGCCTGAGAACGTTCTTTAAGTTCGACATTGATTATGCTGTTAGTATTATTTGTTTGTCGGGTATACTCACCAAATTTCAATAACAATCGATTGCGATGTCAGTTTCAAAAAAAATTGCCGGTCTGACAGGCCAAAAAATCCGGTTTTTTGTCTTTTAAGAAAGGACCAGACGTTCTGTGTCGGATTCATGCCTGATTCAGCTGTGTTTAAAATACTGATAATTAGCAAATTTTGTTTTTCTTCGGAATTTTAAGGTGTCTGAGTTCGCCCTGCCTTCAATCCTAGGGTTTCGGTCGATAAAGGTAGATATTTAGGTTTTATTAGCAAAAGGAAAATATGCATGCATGCTTATTTTTACATTTGTTCAAATAAGACTTGCTAAATCATTGCAACCTTAGCCAAACAGAGGTGTCATTCGGGGTGTAAACATTTTGTAACATGAATCAACATAGAACTTTCTATCGCAGCCGCGTAAACCGCATCATCGGTGGTGTTTGCGGGGGTTTATCGGAGCGGCTCAATTTCGACGTGAGCATCATCCGCCTCATATTTGTGTTTCTGGCGCTCTTTGGGGGCGGCGGTCTGCTGATCTATATCGTACTTTGGATAGTTGTACCCGAAAGGAACTGGGAATTACCCGGACAAGGAACGCAGACCGGACAGGACTTTGGCAGCTATCAAAGCGCGAATCCCTACAATCAGGAAAATCAGCCTCCATTTGAATCGGGCGATTCGCCTGGCCGCTTGAATGTTATCCTTGGTGCTGGCCTCATAGTTGCCGGTATTTTGTTTCTCATGGCCAATTTTGTGACATGGCTTAATATTCGCGACCTTTGGCCTGCTGTGCTGATTGTTGCAGGTCTGGCACTTTTGTTTTCTCAAGCTAAATCAACAAAATAGCGATTATGAAACATCAAAATATCTTTTGGGGCGGAGTACTGGTAGTAATCGGTATTCTGCTGTTGCTCAGCCGTCTGGATGTGTTCAGCATCGACTGGTGGGCCATTGGCAGGCTATGGCCATTTCTTCTGGTTTTCTGGGGAGTGAGCATACTCCCTGTAAATGGGATGTACAAAGTGGCAGCAACCCTTGTGCTTGCAGGAGCTTTTGTTCTGGTTTACCTCAATATGCCTGAGCGTGAGCGAAAGACCAAAGATTTCAACATCTCATACGAATGGGATGAGGACGATACTACGGGAACTTCCACCGGCCAGCTTTTTACAGAACCCTGGGAGGACGGCGTTGAGGAGGCTTCGCTGCGCCTTAATGCTGCCGCCGGAGCTTTCAGATTAGGTGGCACTACAGGCGAACTAATTGTCGGCAAGGAGGAAGGAAACCATGCAAGGTATAATTACAAGGTAGAGCGAACAGACAATAAGGCCAACATTACGATACGTGAGGAAGGAGGACGCAGGCAGCCACGCAACCGCAGCTCCGATTTTAGCATTATGCTCAATCCTCAGCCCATGTGGAAGTTCAGATTCGATATCGGAGCTGCTGATTTCGATTTCGACCTCAAAGAGTTTCGTGTTTCGAATGTTGACATTGATGCAGGAGCCTCCTCCATCAAACTGAAAATAGGCGACAAACAGCCGGAAACAAGAATAGGAATCAATGCCGGAGCTTCTTCCATTTACATTGAGATTCCTGAGAATGCCGGCTGTGTGCTAACCGGATCTACAGTGCTTTCGAGCCGCGACCTCAGCGGCTTTGACAAAATTTCCAAGGGAAAGTACCAGACGCCGGGCTTTGATGAAGCCGGACAAAAGATTTATGTAAAGGTGGATGCCGCCGTTTCGAGCTTCGAAATTCGACGCGTTGCAAACTAAATAACTCTCCAGGCGGCCGACAGATGCCATGCTGTACTGACTTCTTAGCAATCAGTGCGGTATGGCATATTTTTTGCGCTTCTCAGGCGCTATGGAATACAAGGACTATTACAAAATATTAGGTGTTGACAAATCGGCCGGCCCGGACGAGATAAAGAAACAATACCGGAAGCTGGCCAAGCAGTATCATCCCGATAAAAATCCGGGGGATAAGGCCGCCGAGGAGCGTTTCAAAAGCATTTCGGAGGCCTATGAAGTGCTTTCGGATGCTGAAAAGCGCAAGAAATACGATGAGCTTGGCGCCAACTGGAAGCAATATGAGCACGCCTTTTCGGGAGCAGGACAGTCGTACCGCGCAGGTAAGGGCCAGAGCGAATTTGGTGGTGATTTTGGCTCGTTCTTTGGTGGCAGTTCGGGCTTCAGCGATTTTTTTGAAGCTTTTTTCGGAAGCGGATTTCAGGGATTTGGTGGCCAAACGCCAACACAACGTAAGGGCAGCAACCTGTCGGCTTCAATGGAGATAAGCCTCGGGGAAGCATGGAGTGGTACCACCAGACTTATACGGGTGGGCGAACAGACACTAAAAGTGCCGGTAAAACCCGGCGTAAAGGACGGACAGGTTTTAAGGCTGAAGGGAAAAGGCTATCCTGGACACAACGGAGGAGCGTCCGGCGATTTGCTCATCACGGTCAACATATTGCCCGACAGCACTTTTGAACGTAGGGAGGATGACCTGCTAGCCGAACTTGCTGTGGATTTCTATACCGCTGCGCTGGGTGGAAAAGTGATTTTCCAGACCTTGAAAGGTCCGGTGAATGTTCCTGTGCCAGCCGGCACACAAAGCGGGGCGATACTGCGGCTCAAAGGTCTCGGCATGCCCAAAGCCGGAGACGTAGGAGACTGCGGCAACCTGCTGCTGAAGGTAAAAATCGTTTTGCCGGAAAACATGGGTTACGAAGAAAAGCAATTGCTGGCTCAGGCGCGCAGCAAACGGACTGGCTGATACCGTTGGCTTAGCCGGGCTGTCCAGTGAATGATTTCCATTTGGCCGCCTAAACATTCTTTTTCGTTTCTTTGCAGGTCATTATGAGCAGTGGGGAGGAATAAAATGTCCTCCCCGTTTGTTCTTAACGGCATAAACATCTTACTCAACCTGCAATTTTTTCAACGTCATGCCGACAAGGATTTTCGTAACGATTCTATTTTCGATATTGCTCGGTTCAGCAGCACGGGCTCAGGATGCCTCGATCCGTGGATTTGTCTATGAAGCAAAGACTGGCGAACCGGTGGTTTTTTCCAATGTTTACCTCGAGAAAACCACTTACGGAGCTTCCACAGATGTTAATGGTTACTTCAACATTACCCGCATTCCTCCAGGACAATACACCCTGCTGGTAACATACCTTGGCTACGATACTATTCGCGAACAGATTTCACTACGCAAAGGCGATGTGATCAACAAAAAGTTTAATATGACGGAGTCGGCCGTTAGTCTCGGGACAGTTTATGTGAGCGCCGAGCGTATTGAAGCGGTAACAGAGACCAAAACTTCGGTGATTAACCTCACACCCAAAACGCTGAAAAGACTCCCGTCCATTGGCGGTCAGGCCGACCTTGCCCAGTACATGCAGGTAATTCCCGGTGTAGTGTTTACAGGCGATCAGGGCGGTCAGCTCTATATCCGTGGAGGTTCACCCATTCAGAATAAGGTGTTGCTCGACGGGATGATCGTTTACAATCCCTTCCACTCCATTGGTCTTTTCTCGGTTTTTGATACCGACATCATTCGCAATGCCGAGGTGTTTACCGGAGGTTTTTCGGCCGACTATGGCGGTCGTATAAGCTCGGTGATGGATATCACCACCCGCGATGGCAATCGTAACCGTCTTGCAGGTAAGCTGAGCGCCAGCACCTTTGGATCGCGTCTTTTGCTCGAAGGTCCGATTACCAAGGCAAAAACCAGCGATGCCACCAGCTCGTCTTTCCTCTTTACGGTTAAAAACTCCTACCTTGGTCAGACGAGTAAGAGCATATATAGCTACATCGATCCCAACGGCCTGCCGTTCAACTTTCTGGATATTTACGGCAAAGCTTCCATCAATGCCGCCAATGGCAGCAAGATCAATTTCTTCGGCTTCAGCTTTAACGATGATGTGAAGAACTACAAAGCCTTGTCCGATTTTGGCTGGAAGTCCTTTGGCGGCGGCTCCGATTTTCTGATTATTCCCGGAAAATCGCCAGTACTCATCGAGGGCAATCTGGCCTATTCTGCCTACGACGCCCGGTTTGTTGAACAGTCGGCCCCTGAACGCTCCAGCTCGATCGACGGTTTCAATATGGGATTTCATTTTACCTATTTTCTCGGCAAAGACCTGATTAAGTATGGTGTTGAAATTCTGGGTTTTAAAACCGAATTCAATTTCACCAATGGCGTTGGCCGCCTGATTCAGCAGATCGAAAATACCACCGAGCTTGCCGGCTATGTGCGCTACAAAGGCAACTTCGGCAAACTTATCTTTGAGCCCAGCCTGCGTATGCACTGGTACGCATCGCTGGCCAACATCTCGCCTGAGCCTCGCCTGGCAGCCAAATACCTTGTTAACGACCATATCCGACTGAAGATGGCCGCAGGTCGTTATTCGCAAAACCTCATTGCTGCCAACAGCGACCGCGACGTTGTCAACCTTTTCTATGGTTTCCTCTCAGGTCCCGACAACCTCCCGAAAAAATTTGATGGCAGGGAGGTTACCACCAAGTTGCAGAAAGCAGACCATATAATAATAGGTATGGAGACTGACCTGAGTCGCCGATTGAACATGAACCTCGAAGGCTATCTGAAGAACTTCGGTCAGCTGACAAACCTCAACCGCAACAAGCTTTACGACGAAGCTACAGCACCTTTCACCGTGCCGGATATCCAAAAGAAAGATTTTATCATTGAAAAAGGCATGGCTTACGGCGCCGACCTTGCATTGAAATATGAAACGCCGAGATTATATGTATGGGCGGTTTATTCGCTCGGCTTTGTGACCAAAACATTTGAAGAACGTCCTGGTCAACTTTATACCTACAGGCCGCACTACGACCGCCGACACAATACAAATCTTGTTTTCAGCTATACTGCAGGCAATAAAAAAGAATGGGAGATTGGTGCCCGCTGGAACTTTGGCAGTGGCTTCCCGTTCACTCAGGTGCAGGGCTTTTATGAATACCTGCCATTCACCGGAGGCATCAACGACGATTATATCCGTCGCAACGGCCAGCTGGGCATTATTTATGCCGAGCTCAACAAAGGTCAGTTGCCTACCTATCACCGCCTCGATTTTGACGCCAAGCGTCGTTTCTATTTCAGCGAGAACACCGAACTCGAGATCAATCTAAGCGTTACGAATGTGTACAACAGAAAAAACGTGTTCTATGTTGACCAAATCACCAATCAGGTGGTACGCCAGCTTCCGCTCATGCCCAGCCTCGGTATGACGCTTAGCTTTTAATAAAGGACCAAAACCGATCGATATGAAATCCTCAATGTATGTCGCCATTCTCTTGCTTTTTGTTGCAGTAGGATGCAAGCAAAGTAAAGAAACTATGAAACCACCCGTTGCCAAACAGGAACCCAAAGAACTCACCATCCACGGACAAACGCGAATCGACCCCTATTACTGGCTCAACGAGCGCGATTCGGCCGACGTGATCGCCTATCTGGAAGCCGAAAACGCTTACACCGATCATGTGATGAAACCCACCGAGGCCTTGCAGCAGAAACTTTTCGACGAAATGATGGGCCGAATTCAGCAAACCGATATGAGTGTGCCGGTAATGCTCAACGGCTATGTTTATTACACCCGGTTTGAGGAAGGCAAGGAATATCCCGTTTATTGTCGTAAAGTAGATACAGAAGGCGCTGCCGAAGAGGTGATGCTCGACGGCAACAAAATGGCCGAGGGCAAAGCCTTTTTTCAGATCGGTGGCTGGCAGGTGAGCAACGACAACAATCTACTGGCTTTTAGCGTGGACACGGTGAGCCGCCGGCAATACACGCTCTACATCAAGAACCTTAAAACTGGGGAAGTTTATGCCGATGCCATACCCAATACTTCGGGCAATATGGCATGGAGCAACGACAATAAAACCCTGTATTACAGCATCAAAGACGAAACGCTGCGCTCGTATAAAATCATGAAGCATAAGCTCGGTGAATCAGCCGAGGGGGATGCGCTGGTTTTCCATGAAACCGATCCAACTTTTAATGTGTTCGTTTTCAAGACCAAATCGCGCGACTATGTGGTGATAGGCTCCGAGAGCACAGTTTCGTCGGAATACCGCTTCCAGGCTGCCGGCGACCCCCGCAAAGAGTTCAAGGTTATTCAACCACGCCGCCGCGATTTGCTCTATAGCATTGATCATTACGGCGATCACTTCTACATCCGTACTAACCTGGATGCCCGTAACTTCCGGCTGATGCGCACTCCGGTGGACAAAACAGGTATCGACAACTGGCAGGAAGTAATTCCGCACCGCGAAGATGTACTATTCGAAGATTTCGACATTTTCAAGAAC
>DAIOUP010000047.1:0-9075 GCA_036759465.1 Bacteroidales bacterium | reverse complement strand
ATGTTGGCAATACGGCTTCGCTTTGAGAAATAAAGTCCCATACGCGTCCCCATATCGGGATGAAGCCAGCGGAACAGCCATTGATTAACCCTGTTCTCGAACACTTTTTTGAGTAGTTTGTATCCCCTGTCACCCGGTCCCAGTCCATCGCCGTGGGCCAGAAAAAACACCTTATCACCCAGTTTAACTATTTGCGGTTCGCGGTGAAGCGCAACCCCAACCTCGGTCGAAAGGTAGTCGAAGGCCCAGATATCGTGGTTGCCCCTGAACACATGCACCGGAATACCCTCGTCGGTAATGGAGGCAATGGTACCGAGAAGTCGGACAAAGCCTTTGGGAACCACCGTCTTATACTCGAACCAAAAATCGAAAATATCGCCCATCAGGTAATAGGCAGCTGCCTGATGTCGTGTATGATTGAACCACTCCACAAGCATCCGCTCGCGTTTCAGGCTTGAAGCATGATCCGGCACCCCGAAGTGAAAATCGGAGACAAAGAATATTTTCTTCCGGTCATTCTCCATTACTGGGAGTTTCAGATGATGTTTTCCCTTAGCAGCTCGTAGATAATGGTTTTTAGCTTGGGTTGGGCGCCTTTGGCGGCTTCGATCACTTCTTCGTGCGATATTTCAACAATCTTGCCTTTTACTCCAAGATCCGAAATAACTGAAACGGCGAATACCGGAAGTCCCATTTGCCTGGCAACGATTACTTCAGGAACAGTTGACATGCCCACGGCATCGCCTCCGATAACATGGATAAAGTGGTATTCGGCCGGGGTTTCGTAGGTTGGCCCGGTTACAGCAACATAAACGCCCTCGTGCACCCTTATGCCGGCCCTTCTGGCCACTTTTTGGGCAAGCTGAAGCACTTTGTGGTCGTAGCTTTCGCTCATATCGGGGAAACGAGGCCCTAGTCGGTCGTCGTTCGGTCCGAGGAGCGGGTTTGGCATCAGATTAATATGATCCCGGATAAACATCAGGTCGCCAATAGCAAAATCGGGGCTAAGCCCGCCGCTTGCATTGGAAACGATGAGCAAACGCACGCCCAGCCATTTCATGACTCTGACCGGAAACGTAACTTCCTGCATGCTATAGCCTTCATAATAATGAAAGCGGCCCTGCATGGCCACAATGTTTCGGCCACTCAGCCTTCCGAAGATCAGCCTGCCCTGATGCCCGTGAACAGTGGAAACGGGAAAATTGGGGATTTCTTCGTAACCAAAAGTGTGTATGATCTCAATGTCTTCGACAAGGCCTCCGAGTCCTGTGCCAAGGATTATGCCTATTTCAGGCGAAAACGTCGTGTTTTGCTTGAGGTAGTCAACGGTTTGCTGCAGCTTTTCGAACATAATTAAGTATGGTTTGGTCAAAACTTCCGTATTCCGATGGGTGAAAGGCCATGCGCACCGGTTGCACCAGCACGGGCAGGTCTTCGATCAGGCTAAAATACGGAGAATCCAATAAACGGGCCGCATCCTTCTCCGTTGTTACGATGATTTTGTTGCGGCCGATAATATGTTCGAAGGTTTTTCGGATGTCGAGCACATCCTTTTCTTTGAAAGTATGGTGATCGCTGAACGATTTGTGAAACAGATCGGTACATTTCCTACGCAAATGTTCCAGCAGGGGATATGGATTGGCAATTCCAGTGACAAGCAGGATGCTCGAAACCTCCTTCAACGCCTTTGGTTTGGATGGTGACCCTATGGCGTAAGGATTTGTGAACTCGAGATATGACAGAAAAACTTTTTGGTGCAAACCTGGCTTTATCGTGCTGATAATCTCTTCCTTTACATAAGGCGAAAGGATAGCTGGCGTTTTGGTAACCACAATCACATCGGCCCGTTTTGCCGCATATCGTGTATCGCGTAAATTTCCGGCAGGAATAAGATAGTCGTCCGGGTATAGTTTGTGGTAATCGGTAAGCAGAATGTTCAGCCCGGGTTTAATAGCCCTGTGCTGAAAAACGTCATCAAGCAAAACTACTGAAGGCGGGGGATTCAGACCCAGCAGCAACTGCATCCCTTTATTGCGGTTTTCTGCAACAGCAACCTGTAGATCAGGAAATTTCAATTTGTATTGCCTTGATTCGTCGCCTGCTTCATCGGCTTTGGTGTCTTTTTCAAGAACAAATACGCCTTTTCGCTTTCGTTTATAACCTCTGCTCAAAATTGCAACATGGTATTCGGGAGAAAGCAAGCGAACAAGGTATTCAACCGTTGGTGTTTTACCTGTTCCGCCAAGGTTTAAATTCCCCACGCCAATAAGCGGCAGATTATAGGCTTTACTTTTCAGAACACTTAAATCATAGCATAAATGTCTGAAAAACAGCGCCAAATGTAAAGCCAGGCTAAAAGGGAAAAGAAATAGCCTCATCACCTAATTATTAACGCCCGAAATTAAGTTGAGTAATTCATCAATAGATGCATGATACGTTAATTTTGCATAATGGTTTCATTTGCGCGATTTTATCAAAACCCGCTAAAGTGACATGAATGAATTATTTGTGAAAGATTTCCTTGCTCTATTCGAAGAGGAAGCTCCATTGGCGCTGCAGGAACAGTATGATAATGCTGGACTTCTGGTAGGTAGTCCCGAACAAGCAGTGAAAAATGTGATGCTTTGCCTCGACCTGAGTGAGGCAATTGTTGAAGAGGCTGCTGCCAGGGGATGCGGGCTGATCATTGCTCATCATCCGGTGATTTTCAAAGGTTTAAAGAGCCTTGGCACACGCACCGGGGTTGAACGGATTGTGGTTTCTGCAATACGTAAGGGAATCAGCATAATGGCTATGCATACCAATCTGGATAATGTATTTCACGGAGTAAACTATATGCTGGCGGAAAAGCTTGGCCTCGAAAATCTTCGTATTCTGAGGCCGGCCGAAGGATATCTCTGCAAGGTAGTCACCTTTTGTCCCCTTTCTCATGCCCCGGCTGTGCGTGAGGCCATGTTCGAATCAAAGGCCGGTCATATAGGAAACTACGACAGCTGCAGCTTTAATTCAGAGGGATTCGGCACCTTCAGAGCGCTCGAGGGGGCTGATCCTTTTGTGGGTCAAATCGGCACCATTCATTCGGAGCCCGAAATACGCATCGAAACCATAGTGCCGCAGCACCAATTGACCGCAGTGATTGCTGCCATGAAAAATGCTCACCCCTACCAGGAGGTAGCCTACGACGTTTATCCGCTGAAAAACGCCAATCAGGGCATAGGCGCCGGAATGATGGGAATGCTCAAAGAACCAATATCAGAGATAGACTTTTTAAAGCAATTGGGTGAAGTGCTCGGTATTCCGGCTCTGCGGCACAATGCACTGCAGGGAAGAATAATCAGCAAAGTGGCCATCTGTGGCGGCTCGGGCGCATTTCTGCTGCCCGATGCCAGAAAAGCCGGGGCAGATGCCTTTGTTACTGCCGATATCAAATACCACGATTTTTTTGATGCCGGGCTGCTGCTTATTGATGCAGGACATTATGAAACTGAGCAATTTACCCCCCAACTTATGGCCAGGATGATAAAGAAAAAATTTCCTACCTTTGCAGTCCTGTTTTCGGAGCATGAATACAGGGCAGTCCATTACTTCGTCAAACCACAATAATACATATGTCGAAAGATCTCAATGCCAATAACATGACACAAGCGGCAAGCGTTGAAGAGCAGCTCGAACTGAGCATCGAGCGTAAGCTGTTGGCACTTTATACAATGCAGCTCATCGACTCGCAGATCGACAAAATCAGAAGCATCAGGGGCGAGCTTCCGCTGGAAGTGCAGGACCTCGAGGACGAAATTGCCGGTTTGGAAACCCGCATCGAAAAATTTGAAAACGAATCGAACGTGCTTAATCAGAGTATTCTCGAAAAAAAGAATGCCATTAAGGAAAGCCAGGCCCTCAACAAACGCTACGAAGAGCAGCAGATGAACGTGCGTAACAATCGTGAATACGATTCGTTGTCGAAAGAGATTGAGTATCAGAATCTTGAGATTCAGCTTTCGGAAAAACGCATCCGGGAGTACACTGCACGCATCGAAGAGCTCAACAAGGAGATGGAGGCAGCCAAAATGAAGCTTGCTGAAAAGAATTCTGATCTTGATGTCAAAAAATCGGAGCTTCATTCCATCATCGAAGAAACCGAAAAGGAAGAACTCGAGTTGGCTGCCAAAACCAAAACCTTCGAAGAACAAATCGAGGATAGGCTGCTGATTGCCTACAAGCGCATACGCAACAATGCCCGCAATGGTCTGGCCGTTGTGCAAATTGAAAGAGATGCCTGCGGCGGCTGCTTCAATAAGATTCCTCCGCAGCACCAGCTGGATATCAGAATGCACAAAAAGGTTATTGTTTGCGAGTATTGCGGACGAATCCTCGTGGATCATACAGTGGCTTCCAAGGCTGTGATTTAGTGGTACTTTAAGAAATACTCACGCTGCCCGCTCTGTTCGGGCAGTTTTTTTTTAATCACTTAATTGTTCTTGAATAACCTATATCTGAAATCAAACGATTTGTTTGCCGGTGTTGAATGGGATGATTTTTTTTCCATTCACGGACGCCCGGTTGTGGTGGCGGATAATTTACGTAACCCTGAGAACATGGGAGCGCTTATCCGACTGGCCGATAATGCCGGAGCATCAGAAATTGTCTTTCTCGGAAGCAGTAAAGCGGTGAATCTGACCAGAGTTAAGCGCGTGGCGGCCAGCAGCTGTGGCAACATTTCCTGGCAATTTATCGAAGAGAGGGATTGGTTGGCACAATTACCAATTGGTGTTAATATGGTAGCTATCGAAACAACCCGCAACTCTACTTCCCTTTTCGAAACTGCCCTACCTGATCATCCGGTCTTTATTGTTGGAAATGAGGTGCATGGCATCGGTGATACTATACTTGAGCGCGTGGCAATGAGTGTACATATCCCAGTTCCTGGCCCAACGCGCTCGCTCAATGTGAGTCATGCGGCTTCGGTAGTGCTGTTTGAATGGCTCCGGCAAAAACTCCACGAAACAAACAAAACCTGATTATGCCTCGCTATCGCCATATTTTTTTCGATCTCGACAATACGCTTTGGGACTTTGAAGCCAGTTCGTCCGAAGCGTTCAGGATGCTTTATACCCATTTCGGGCTCGCTGACAGGGGAGTGGGTAGTATTGAAGCATTTTGCGAACGCTACCATCGGTTCAACGATGCGCTTTGGTCATTGTATCGCGAAGGCGGAATTACGAAAGAAGTGTTGCGTAGTTTGCGCTTTAAACAGACTCTTGAATCGTATGGTATTAGCGAACCTGGGCTGGATGAAGACTTATCAGAATATTATCTGCACTATGCTCCCCGTATTGTGAGGCTTGAGCCAGGTGCTATCGACCTGCTCGATTACCTGAAAAAGAAGTATCTACTGCATCTGATAACCAATGGATTCTCTGAAGTTCAGTATATTAAATTAAACGAGGGAGGCCTCAGTCACTACTTTGAGCACATCATAACTTCGGAGGAAGCGGGGGTAAAAAAACCTGATTGTGCCATTTTCAGACTGGCCTTGTCGAGGGCTGGGGCTTCGGCGCATGAAAGTCTGATGGTAGGCGACGATCCCGAAGTAGATATCGAAGGGGCCAGAAGCTGCGGCATGAATCAGGTTTTTTACAACCCAAAAGGGATTAAAACCACGGTTGCAGCCACATACGAAATCTGCAGGCTTGATGAGTTGAGAATAATACTTTGATTCTCAGGCGAAATAGGCAATAATGGTGCGATTGGCCCGAACCTTTTCGCCAATCTTCACATTAACCTTTGCATCTACAGGAATCAGGAAATCTACCCGCGAGCCAAACCTGATCAAGCCAAACTCACCTCCGAGTTCAGCCTTGTCGCCGGGTTTTACAAAGCAAATAATTCTTCTGGCCAGCAGGCCTGCAATTTGACGCAACAGCACCTCACGGCCTTTCGGATCGCGAACAACAATGGTGTTGCGCTCGTTGAGGGTTGACGATTTGGGATGGTTGGCGATCAGAAATTTTCCCGGATGATATTTCACATAAGCAACAGTGCCGTTGAAGGGAAACCAATTGATGTGCACATTGAAGGGCGACATAAAAACTGATACCTGAATGCGTTTGTCGCCAAAATATTCGTTTTCAACAACTTCCTCCACAGCCACTACGGTGCCGTCGGCAGAGGCAACTATGGCATGATCCTTTTGTGGAGGTATGCGGTGCGGTACCCTGAAAAAACTAACCGCCCAAAATAGAAATGCCGCCGAAATCAACAAAAAACCGTAGCGCAGGATAGTCTGTTCTGGCAAGAAAACTAACAGGGCAAGGTTGAGGACGGCTACGATGAGGAATGAAATGAGTATGATTTTGTATCCTTCGCGATGTATGTGCATAAAATTCAGCTTGTTAGATATAAGTACGCAAATGCAAAAGGCACAGAGAAAAATGTTGCATCGAAACGATCGAGTACTCCGCCGTGTCCTGGAATCAGTTTGCCAGAGTCTTTGATCCCTGATTGCCTTTTGAGCATCGATTCGATGAGGTCGCCAAAGCTCCCCGTCACAACAATAATCAGAGCAAGCGGTATGGCAGCTTGAGGATTAATCCAGGAGGCATAGCGTGCAATAATCCAGGCGGCGCCAATGCTGGCAAGAAGACCGCCGATGCTGCCTTCCCAGGTCTTTTTTGGGGAGATGCGGCTAAAAAGCTTGTGTCGGCCAATACTGATACCGGTAAGGTAGGCAAAGATGTCGTTGACCCAGATCAATAATATAATTGTAAGCAGCACAAAAGGGCCGGAGGTATTTTCGGGCAATCGACCCTGCTGCAGAAAAATCATTAGAGAGGCTGGCAGTACAATAAAGAATATTATTTGCCAGTGGACCAGCAGAATTGTTGAGGCCTGCCTTTTTTTACTGAAAAGCGCATGCATATAAGGGAACATCAATGGAATAATCCAAAGGATTAGCCATTGTAGTGATATGAGGTCCCATGAGGCCGCCGCTGCCAATAAATAAGGTGGAATGGCATTGCTGTGAAAAACCGTTCTTTCGTTTGGGTTGAACTTCACGCTGTTGTGCAGCCTGATCATTTCGCGGCTGCCTTCGAACACAAAAAACAGCATTAGAGCGAAGAAATATACCTCTGAAAACAAGATGCTGCCAACCATGGCAACGGCAAATATCAAGCCATAGAGCGTTCGGGTAGCCAGGTTGCTGAGGGTGGTGTTCAATCTGATATGCTTTTTATATGTGCTTGATTTACATATCGTCTATCATAAAAACGATAAGTTCTTTCGGGCCATGCGCGCCTTTGACGAGGGTTTTCTCAATATCTGCTGTACGACTCGGGCCAGTGATGGTTGTGAGCAGTGGCGGCATTCCGTTTGGGTATTTTTTCTTCATATCGTGGAAAGCCGCTTTGAGGTTTGTCCGCACCTGACTGGCAAAACCCAGAACGATATGAATTTCAGGCATAGAGATCACATCTCTTCCGCCGGCCACAGTATCGGATATCATGATGCTGCCGGTTTCGGAGATGAGCCGTTCGCAGGGTGTGATACTTACCAGATGCCCGTCGGCTGCATGGGGCTGAAAAAAGAAAGGAATTTCGGCTGCTTCTAGAAATCGGGCCAGGTTATCATTTTTGCACCATAAGGCGCTCCAGCCGCGGTTATTCATCAGTTGAACCAGAAAGTCGGCCATTACCGATTCGTTTTCGCAGTAGATGAATTCCCCACCGGCTTCGATGAGCATATCCGCAAAAACAATGTCGGGCGACTCTTCGGGATTTACCGGCTTGATTACCGTGCCCTGCACATCAACATTTGGGTATGGATTTACCGCCTTGTCGATGAGAGCGTTACGTATGCTGGCCAGAATCTGCTCCTTGGGTGTGCTGTCTTTCATGTTCATGAGCACCGGGGGTATTTGGCGTTTCTTCTGATGAATTCTCTTCCGTCTGTCCGGCAGTTGTTTCTTCGCCGGCTGAGCCGTTTTCGATGGCTTTTGTCTCTTCGGTTATCCACTGACGCTTGCCAAAAATGGCTTCAAGATCATCGCTAAAGATCACCTCTTTTTCGAGAAGTTTTTCGGCGAGCTTTATGAGGCCGTCCTTATGCTTTTCAAGAAGCTCTACGGCTCTGTTGTATGCCGTTTCGACGAGGTAGCTGATTTCTTCGTCAATCACCTCATTGGTCTTTTCGCTAAAGGGCTTGCTGAAGGCAAACTCATTTTGCCCCGTGGAGTCGTAGAAGCTTATGTTTCCGAGGCGTTTGCTAAGTCCGTAGTAAGTGACCATGGCATAGGCCTGTTTGGTAACCTTTTCGAGATCGCTGAGGGCACCGGTCGATACCTTTCCGAAAATCACCTGCTCAGCGGCTCTGCCACCAAGGGTGGCCACCATTTCGTCGAACATCTGCTCGTAGGTTACAATAGCCCTTTCTTCAGGCAAATACCAGGCCGCGCCAAGCGATTTTCCGCGGGGAACAATGGTTACCTTCACCAGCGGATGGGCATATTGCGACAGCCAGCTCACGCTTGCATGGCCGGCTTCGTGGTAGGCGACAACCTTCTTTTCGTTGGGGGAAATGATCTTGTTTTTCTTTTCAAGTCCCCCAACTATTCGGTCGATGGCATCCATGAAATCCTGCTTGCTGATTTTCTCATGGTTGCGCCTTGCAGCAATAAGTGCGGCCTCGTTGCACACATTGGCGATATCGGCTCCCGAAAATCCGGGGGTTTGTTTGGCCAGAAAATCGCGGTCAACATTGGTGTCGAGCTTGAGGTTGCGCATATGAACGGAGAAGATCTCTTTACGGCCTTCCAGATCAGGCAATTCAACGTATATCTGACGATCGAACCTTCCGGCGCGCATGAGCGCCCTGTCGAGAATGTCGGCTCGGTTGGTTGCGGCCAGTACGATAACGCCCGAGTTGGTCGAAAAGCCGTCCATCTCGGTAAGCAGCTGGTTCAGCGTGTTTTCGCGCTCATCATTGGCGCCGGTAGCCGGATTTTTTCCGCGCGCTCTTCCGATAGCGTCAATCTCGTCGATGAATATAATGCAGGGCGACTTTTCTTTGGCTTGTTTGAAC
>DAIOUP010000046.1:0-9111 GCA_036759465.1 Bacteroidales bacterium | reverse complement strand
GATCCGCTCGCTGCGCAAACCTGAACCATACAAGGGTAAGGGTATCCGCTTCCAGAACGAAGTGCTCAGGAGGAAAGCAGGTAAAACCGCAGGCAAAGGCAAGTAATCGTAAGATTCCTTTTTGAGAAAAGAAAAAACCAGAGCAATGTCATTCAAGAATACAAAACTCAAAAGAAGGCTTGGGATCAAGAAACGCATCCGCAAGATCGTTTCCGGATCAACCGAGCGTCCGCGTCTGAGCGTTTTCAGGAGCAATAAGGAGATTTACGCTCAGCTCATCGACGACAAGGCCGGCCATACGTTGTTGGCTGTTTCGTCGCGCGACAAAGGAGCGGAAGAGAGCAAGGTGAACAAAACCGAGCAGGCAAAGATCGTAGGTAAGCAACTTGCAGAAAAGGCTCTTGCTGCCGGAATCGAAAATTGCGTTTTCGACCGCAACGGATATCTATATCACGGAAGAGTAAAAGCATTGGCCGAAGCAGCACGCGAAGGCGGACTTAAATTCTAAAATAGCATGGCAGAACTGAATATTTCACGCGTAAAATCGAGCGAAATCGAGCTCAAAGACCGCCTGGTAAGTATCCAGCGCGTTACTAAAGTAACCAAGGGTGGTCGCACGTTCAGCTTCTCGGCCATTGTGGTTGTGGGCAACGAAAACGGCATTGTAGGCTACGGCCTTGGAAAAGCCAAAGAGGTTACCGCAGCAATCGCCAAAGGTGTTGACGATGCAAAGAAAAACCTCATCAAGGTGCCTATCCGCAAGGGAACCATTCCCCACGAGCAGTACGGAAAATACAGCGGTGCGCTGGTATTCCTGAAACCTGCCGCCCCCGGAACCGGTGTCATTGCAGGTGGTGCTATGCGCGCAGTGCTCGAAAGCGTTGGTGTGCACGACGTACTTGCCAAATCGAAAGGTTCGTCAAACCCTCACTCTGTAGTGAAGGCCACATTCGATGCCTTGTCGAAAATGCGCGATGCCTACACCGTGGCACAGGTGCGCGGAGTGGAGCTCGACACAGTGTTTAACGGATAAAACCTGAAACTCATGAAAAAGGTCAGAATAACACAGGTCAAAAGCGGAATTGGACGTCCGCTCCGACAGAAACGCACCCTTGAAGCTTTGGGTTTCAAACGGCTTAACCAGACGCTCGAAGTGGAGTTGTCTCCCTCGGTTGCCGGAATGGTCGATGCCGTGAAGCATCTCCTTAGGATTGAAGAAATAGAATAAGTACATCACTGGAAATTATCACAGCAATGGATTTAAGTAATCTTAAACCGGCAAAAGGCTCCGTAAAAAAGGTAAAACGCATTGGTCGCGGTCAGGGATCGGGTCACGGCGGCACCTCCACACGCGGTCACAAAGGCGCCGGACAACGCTCTGGAACCAAGAAGAAAAAAGGCTTCGAGGGTGGTCAGATGCCCCTGGTTCGCCGTCTTCCCAAGTTTGGTTTTAAAAACCCGAACCGTAAGGAGTACCGTGCCATCAACCTGAGCACCATACAGCAGCTTGCTGAAACCTACAACCTGGAAAGCATCAGCCCGCTCGAGATGTATGAGCATGGTGTTATCAGCAAGAAAGACCTTGTGAAAGTGCTCTCAAAAGGCGAACTCACAGCCAAACTCGAGGTTAAAGCACATGCCTTTTCGGCAAAAGCAGCTGCAGCCATTGAAGCAGCAGGTGGTAATGCCGTAAAAATCTGAAGCGCATGAAAAAACTATTCGAAACCCTACGCAATATTAACAAGATACAGGAGCTTCGCCAGCGTATTCTCTATACACTGGCCATTGTCCTTATCTACCGCCTCGGCTCGTACGTGGTTCTGCCGGGAATAGACCCCAATATGCTTGCCAATATGAAGGCGCAAGCCAGCGGTGGATTGCTTGGGCTGCTCGATATGTTTTCGGGCGGTGCATTCAGCAATGCATCCATCTTTGCATTGGGTATCATGCCTTACATTTCGGCCTCTATCGTAATTCAGCTGTTAGGTATGGCAGTGCCATATTTCCAGCGGTTGCAACGCGAAGGGGAGAGCGGCAGAAGAAAAATTAACCAGATTACGCGCTATCTCACCGTAGCAATTGTTGCCCTCCAGGCTCCGGCCTACATTGCCAACGTTATTTCGCAATTGCCCAACGAAGGTATCTATCCTTTCGATCCTGCCATTGCACGTCCGGGTGGCTTCTTCTGGTTTAGCAATACCGTAATTCTCATCGCCGGAACACTCTTCGTGATGTGGCTTGGCGAAAGAATCACCGACAAGGGTATTGGCAACGGCATCTCATTGATCATTATGATTGGTATTATCGCTCGCCTACCTTTCGCACTCTTTGGAGAACTGGTATCGCGCCTCGAACAAAAGGGCGGTGGATTGGTGTTCTTCCTTGTAGAGATCGTTATCCTCGTTATCGTAATCCTGCTCACCATCCTGCTTGTACAGGGAACGCGCAAGGTCCCGGTACAATATGCCAAGCGCATTGTCGGTAATCGTCAATATGGTGGAGTAAGGCAGTATATTCCTTTGAAAATCAATGCAGCAGGTGTTATGCCGATCATTTTTGCCCAGGCAATTATGTTTCTGCCTATTACCCTCGTTGGATTTACCAATTCGGAAAGCCTCACCGGTTTTGCAGCTGCATTTACCAATATTCACGGATTTTGGTATAACCTGGTGTTCTTCCTGATGATCGTGTTCTTTACATACTTCTATACAGCTATCACCATCAATCCCAGCCAGATGGCCGAGGATATGAAGAAAAACGGCGGTTTTATACCTGGTGTAAAGCCTGGAAAACGCACTGCCGAATATCTCGATAATATCCTCTCGCGCATCACTTTGCCGGGTTCCATTTTCCTTGCTTTTGTGGCAATTATGCCTGCACTGGTGAGTAAAATGGGCGTCAGCAACGAGTTTTCGCACTTTTATGGCGGAACTTCCTTGCTGATTCTTGTAGGTGTTGTGCTCGACACCCTTCAGCAGATCGAAAGCTATCTGCTCATGCGTCATTACGACGGTCTTACAAAATCCGGAAGGATCAAAGGCCGCAGCCCCGCTATGAATATGGGATAAGCAATGGCCGCAATTGAGCTGAAGACTGTCGAAGAGATTGAATTACAGCGCGAAAGTTCTTTACTTGTTGGAAAAACTTTAGCCGAGGTTGCAAGGTACATCCGGCCGGGTGTTACAACATTGTCGCTCGACCGGATTGCCGAGACCTTCATCCGCGATCATGGTGCCATTCCTGGTTTCAAGGGTTATGGCGGTTTTCCCGGATCGCTGTGCATCTCAGTAAACGACGAGGTTGTGCACGGAATTCCAGGAAAGCGTGAATTGCGTGATGGCGATATTGTTTCGGTGGATTGCGGAGTGTTGAAAAACGGGTTTTATGGTGACTCAGCCTACACTTTTGCTGTAGGTGATATCAGCCCCGAACTCAGACTCCTGCTCGATCGAACCCTTAGTTCGCTATATGAAGGTATCAAAATGGCCGTTGATGGCAACCGGGTTGGAGATATAAGCTTTGCGATACAAAACTATATCGATCAGTTTGGGTATGGTATTGTGCGCGAGCTTGTTGGACATGGTGTTGGTCGAAAACTTCACGAAGCACCCGAAGTACCAAATTTTGGTCGTAGGGGTGCAGGTCCAAGGCTCCAGACGGGAATGGTGATCGCCATCGAACCGATGATCAACCTGGGCACAAAAAATATTACGCAGGATGCCGACGGATGGACCATTAGAACATCTGACCGCCGGCCTTCGGCACACTTCGAACATACGGTGGCTATTGGCAAGGAAAAGGCCGATATCCTTTCGTCGTTCGAAATGATTGAAGAGGTTTTAAAAAACACATTTTAAAAGGTATGGCGAAACAATTGCCAATTGAGCAAGATGGCACTGTAATCGAGTCGCTGGGCAATGCAATGTTCAGGGTAGAACTTGAGAATGGTCACCAACTTATCGCACACATCTCCGGGAAGATGCGTATGCACTACATTAAAATTCTCCCTGGCGACCGTGTCAAGCTCGAGCTGTCGCCGTATGATCTTACCAAAGGCCGTATCACATTCAGGTATAAGTAAAACTATTGATAATAACCGGGAAGGTTCTGACAGATCTTCCTCCAAACATCAGCAAAATGAAAGTAAGAGCATCCCTTAAGAAAAGGACTGACGATTGTAAGATTGTGCGTCGCAAAGGCCGCCTCTACGTGATCAACAAAAAGAATCCTAAGTACAAGCAGAGACAAGGATAATTGCAATAGAAATCAATAAATACCAAATTATATGGCAAGGATTGCTGGCGTAGATATTCCCAACAACAAACGTGGCGAGATTTCGCTCACTTATATCTTCGGTATCGGAAGAAGTTCGGCGCGCAAAATCCTCACCGAAGCCGGTGTTGACATCAACAAGAAGGTTCAGGACTGGACTGACGAGGAGCAGAATAACATTCGTACCGTGATTGGTGCTAATTTCAAGGTAGAAGGTGAGCTTCGCAGCGAAGTTCAAATGAGCATCAAGCGACTGATGGACATCGGTTCCTACAGGGGAATCCGTCACCGTCTTGGGCTTCCGGTTCGCGGACAGACCACGAAAAACAATGCCCGCACACGCAAAGGCAAGAAGAAAACCGTTGCAAACAAGAAGAAAGCTACCAAGTAGGCCACAGCTTTCGGATCATATCAGACCGATAATCATTAACAAATCATGGCAAAAACCACAAAAACAGTTAAAAAGCGTGTTGTGAAGGTGGAGCCTACCGGCAGGGCATACATCAGTGCCTCCTTCAACAACATCATCATCTCGCTGACCAACAACAGCGGTCAGGTTATTTCCTGGGCTTCGGCCGGGAAAATGGGCTTCAGGGGTTCAAAAAAGAACACCCCCTATGCCGCTCAGATGGCAGCCGAGGAAGCCTCGAAAGCAGCCTACGACCTTGGACTACGCAAGGTAAAAGTATTCGTAAAGGGACCTGGTGCAGGCCGCGAATCAGCTATCCGTACCATCCACTCATCGGGTATCGAAGTGACTGAGATTGTTGACGTTACTCCGCTGCCTCACAACGGATGCCGCCCGCCCAAAAGAAGAAGAGTATAACAGGAACCCGTCTTACGTAAAAAAATCAGCATTATGGCAAGATATATCGGCCCAAAAACAAAAATAGCCCGCAAGTTTGGCGAAGCCATCTACGGTCAGGATCGTTCGTTCGACAAAAGAAACTATCCTCCCGGACAGCATGGTAGCTCGAAGCGCAGAAAAAAACTTTCGGAATACGGCGTTCAGCTTCAGGAGAAGCAGAAAGCAAAATATACCTACGGAATTCTGGAGCGCCAGTTCCGCATTCTGTTCGAAAAGGCTTCGCGCCGAAAAGGCATCACCGGCGAAGTTCTGCTCCAGCTTATCGAATCCCGCCTGGATAACACTGTTTTCCGCCTCGGTATTGCGCCCACCCGCAGTGCTGCCCGCCAGCTCGTCGGTCATAAGCATATTACCGTAAATGGTGAAGTGGTAAACATTCCTTCCTACCTGCTCAAGCCCGGCGATGTGGTAGCAGTGCGCGAGCGCTCCAAGTCGCTCGAAGCAATTGCCGGTTCAGTGGAAGGACATGTGAACAGGTTCTCTTGGCTTGACTGGGACAGTGCAAAAATGGAAGGCAAGTTTATCAACTATCCTTCGCGTGCCGACATCCCCGAAAACATCAAGGAACAGCTCATCGTTGAGTTGTACTCGAAGTAATACTCTAAACACAACCTGGTAGCTATAATTTATAACCTTTAAGAAAAAAATATGGCTGTTTTAGCTTTTCAAAAACCCGAGAAGGTGATCATGGTCGAATCGGATAACACCCGTGGTGTATTCGAATTCAGACCACTTGAGCCAGGTTTCGGAATAACCATCGGCAACTCCCTCCGACGCATTTTGCTTTCGTCGCTCGAAGGTTATGCCATCACCTCCATCCGCATCGAAGGCGTGCTTCACGAATTTGCCACCATCGACGGAGTTGTGGAAGATGTGGCTGATATCGTACTTAACCTCAAGAAAATCAGGTTCAAGCAGCAGATAGCCTCTGAAACCTCCGAGAAAGTCAATATCGTTATCGGCGATCAGGAGCAATTCAAGGCTGGCGACATCAACAAGTTTCTGTCCGTATTTCAGGTACTCAATCACGACCTCGTGATTTGTAACATGAATCCCGACGTGAAGCTAAGCATGGAGATAACCATCAACAAAGGCAGAGGCTATGTTCCTGCCGAGGAGAACAAGGTTGTCAATGCACCGGTTGGAACAATCGCCATCGACTCGATCCACACACCCATTAAGAATGTGAAGTATCACATAGACAATTATCGTGTGGAGCAAAAAACCGACTACGAAAAATTGCTTCTTGAGGTGATCACCGACGGTTCGATCAACCCTAAGGATGCTCTAAAGGAAGCTGCCAAGATTCTGATTCAGCACTTCATGCTTTTCTCTGACGAACGCATCACCGTAGATCATGAAGAAAAGGGAGTAACCGAAGAATTCGACGAAGGCTCACTGCATATCCGCCAGCTGCTCAAAACCAAGCTGGTTGACATGGATCTTTCGGTAAGGGCACTAAACTGCCTCAAGGCAGCTGATGTTGAAACCCTTGGCGACCTGGTGGCCTTTAACAAAAACGATCTGTTGAAATTCAGGAATTTTGGACGAAAATCGCTCACCGAACTTGAGGAGCTTGTTCGCACCAAAGGGCTGGAGTTTGGCATGAACGTGAGCAAATATAAACTCGAAAAGGAATAGCAGACTGATATGAGACACAACAAAAAAATCAATCACCTCGGCAGAAAGAGCGAACACCGCAATGCCATGCTTGCCAATATGGCCGCCTCACTTATTCTGAATAAGAGGATTACCACAACCGTGGCCAAAGCAAAAGCGCTTCGTCCGTACATCGAACCGATGATCACCCGTTCGAAGGATGACACTACCCACTCGCGTCGTGTTGTTTTTGCCGACTTGCAGAATAAATTTGCTGTAACTGAGCTGTTCAGGGTGGTGGCTCCCAAGGTAGCCGACCGTCCGGGCGGTTACACCAGAATCATCAAGCTTGGACATCGACTTGGCGACGCAGCTGAAATGGCCATGATGGAGCTCGTTGACTTCAACGAAAACCTCCTCAAGGAAAAGGCAGCCAAGAAAACCCGCACTACGCGTCGCGGCGGCAAAAAAGTTGCTCCGGCAGTTGCCCCTGTTGCTGATAAAGCAGCCCCTGCCGAGCCGGCCGAAGCGCCTGCCCAGGAAACTGAGGAGAACAAGGAATCATAGTCGAAGCGAATGCGGTGCCTTGCACTTATTGCAAGGTTTAGCAACCGTTTGCAAAAGAAAAAGACCGGGTGCCCGAGGCTCCGGTCTTCTTCTTTTAGACAGAAAACATAACTTTGTTTCAGCTAAAAAATCCATAAACAATGAGCTATATCACTGATGTTCACGCCCGTCAAATACTTGATTCGAGGGGCAATCCTACCATTGAGGTAGATGTTTTAACCGAAAATGGCGTAATGGGTCGCGCTGCCGTTCCATCGGGTGCATCCACAGGCGTTCATGAAGCCGTTGAGCTGCGCGACAATGATAAAAGCATGTATCTTGGAAAGAGCGTGCTTCAGGCAGTCAGCAATGTAAACGAGATTATTGCCGACGAGATGATTGGCTATCACGTTGGGGATCAGGCCGAGATTGATGCCAAACTTATCGAACTCGATGGCACGCCTAATAAAAGTAAGCTGGGCGCCAATGCCATCCTTGGCGTTTCGCTTGCCGTTGCTCATGCTGCAGCACAGGAAACCAATCAGCCGCTTTTCCGTTATCTTGGAGGCGTAGGCGCATACACACTGCCCATCCCGATGATGAATATCATCAACGGCGGATCGCATGCCGATAACAGCATCGACTTTCAGGAGTTCATGATCATGCCCGTTGGTGCGCAAACCTTTTCGCAGGCTATCCGTATGGGTGCTGAGGTGTTTCATAGCCTTAAATCGGTACTCAAGAAGATGGGATATGCCACCAATGTTGGCGATGAAGGCGGATTTGCTCCCAATCTCAAATCGAACGAAGAGGCTGTACAGGTTATTCTGCAAGCCATCGAAAAGGCTGGCTACAGACCAGGCGAAGATATCGCGCTGGCACTCGACCCTGCTTCATCAGAATATTATCTCCCGGAAGAAAATGTTTACCACCTGCACAAATCGACCGGCGAAAAGCTGACTCCTGCCCAGATGGTAGATTACTGGGCTGATTGGGCAAACAAATACCCCATCCTCTCGATCGAAGACGGCATGGCCGAGGACGACTGGGCTGGCTGGAAACTGATGACAGATAAACTTGGCGGTAAAATTCAACTGGTGGGCGACGACCTCTTCGTTACCAATGTTGACCGCTTGCAGAAAGGTATCAATGAAGGCATTTGCAACTCTATTTTAATAAAGGTAAACCAGATCGGTTCGCTCACCGAAACCATCCAGTGCGTCCAGCTTGCCTATCGTAATGGTTATACGGCAATCATGAGCCACCGTTCGGGCGAAACTGAAGATACTACCATTGCCGATCTCGCCGTTGCCCTCAACACCGGACTCATCAAAACCGGTTCAGCAAGCCGCACCGACCGTATTGCAAAATACAACCAGCTGCTTCGTATCGAAGAGCTGCTTGGCGGAGCCGCTTACTACCCTGGCAGGAACTTTAAGTACTACAGATAATAAGTTAGCACCGAAACTTTATAGAAACCACGCTCCCAGGGGCGTGGTTTTTTCTTTTCCGAAAATGGTGTACAAAGATTATTTACTAATTCAAAAGATTAATTATTGGAAAGATTAATTATTGGTATGAGTTGCCTTCGAAGGGCGTTTTCTCAACCCTATCAATGATGTACCCTCAGGGAAATAGAATTCTAATGTGCACATAATCAGTACACGTGTAATTATTTGTAAAAAAAATGCGTTAAGATTTGGTGAATTAAAAATTCTTAGTACTTTTGCACTCCCGTTTTGTGCGGAAGGTAGTGAGGGAGAAGATGCGGGGTATAAGCAAGAAGTTCTTTGAACGATTGAAGCCAAAAAAAGCCAGAGTAAGTA
>DAIOUP010000045.1:0-9146 GCA_036759465.1 Bacteroidales bacterium | reverse complement strand
GTTGCAACAATTACATTCTGTAAGGCAGAACACAGCAGCGCACGTTCATAAACCCTTCGTATCATCGACTTTCCATCAATGAAGGTAAGGGGTTTTCCGGGGAAACGAGTGGATGCCCAGCGCGCGGGAATAATGCCTGCTATTCTCATTTGCACTTAAACCTGGAAAAGCCCGTGCAATGACGCATTGATGCGCTCTATCACGCTGGCGAGGTCTTCCGGATTCTCAAGATCGATATTATCGACATCAACAATGAGCAACTTACCCTCGGTATATTTACCAATCCAGGCCTCATACCTGTCGTTCAGGTGCTTGAGGTAATCGAGCCTGATAGAGGCCTCATATTCGCGACCGCGTTTTTGTATCTGACTCACCAGTGTGGAAACAGAAGCCCTGAGGTAAATAAGCAGGTCGGGAGGCTGAATGAATTTGCTCATCAACTCGAAAAGCGAGCTGTAATTATCGAAGTCGCGCGACGACATGAGGTTCATTGCGTGGAGATTGGGGGCAAAGATGTAGGCATCTTCGTAGATGGTGCGATCCTGCACCACCGATTTTCCACTGTTGCGTATGTCGATCACCTGCCTGAAACGGCTATTCAGAAAATAGACCTGAAGGTTGAACGACCAGCGTTGCATATCCTCATAAAAGCTATGAAGATATGGGTTATTCTCCACGTCTTCGTAGTGTGGAGTCCAGCCGAAGTGCTTGGCTAATAGTCTGGTCAGGGTGGTTTTGCCCGATCCGATGTTTCCTGCAATGGCGATATGCATGGGTGGCATTTTTGGCAAATTTATGGGTTTGCTTGTCCGCTCCGGTCAGCTTTACCCAGTATTTCTTCAACAATTTGGCGCTGGTTCGAAAGGCGTGGCACTTTGTGCTGGCCTCCGAGCTTGCCTTTTGCTTTGAGCCAGTTGTAAAATGCGCCCTTCTCAAGAATATGAATGACCGGCGGTTGCAGGATCATATTTTTATACCGTTTGGCCTCGTAGTCAGAATTGAGGCTTTTCAGCGCGTTGTCAAAGGTCTCAGCAAAAAAACTGATGTTTTCCGGGGGCTTGTCAAACTCAATGAGCCATTCGTGCGCTGCCGACTTTCCGTCCTCAGCAAAACGGGGAGCAGCCGTATAGTCGGTGATAAGCGCATTGCATTTACTGCATGCGATGGCCAGTGCACGTTCGGCATTGTCGACCATTAGTTCTTCGCCAAAAGCATTGATGTAACTTTTGGTGCGGCCGGTTATTCTGATGCGAAAAGGATTGAGACAGGTAAACTGCACCGTATCGCCAATCAAATAGCGCCAAAGGCCGGCATTGGTCGAAATGACCAGGGCGTAATTTTTTCCCAATTCCACCTTACTGATGTCGAGGGCTTTAGGATTATCGCTGTCGAGCTCTTCTATGGGAATGAACTCGTAATAAATTCCGTAATCCAACATCAGAAGCAGGTCGTTGGCGTCGCGCCGGTCCTGTATGCCAAAGAAACCCTCGGAAGCGTTGTAGGTTTCCATGTAGTGCATGGCCTGCGATGGGATGAGTTGCGAAAAATTGCGCCGGTATGGCTCAAAACTTACACCGCCATGAAAGAAGACCTCAAGGTTGGGCCACACCTGGCTGATGTTTTCTTTTCCTGTGAGCTCCAGTACCTTTCGTAGTAGCACCATCGTCCACGAAGGCACCCCCGATATACTTCGCACATCGTGAGTTATTGTCTCGCGGGCCATCAGGTCGATTTTCGATTCCCATTCGTCCATCAATGCAATGGAAATATTTGGTGTTTTTAGCAGCTGCACCCAGAATGGAAGGTTCTGTATCAGGATGGCCGAAAGATCTCCTACATAATAGGATTCGTTGTTGATCTCGGTGATTGTATGACTGCCGCCCATTACGAGTCCCCTACCCTCAAATATTTCAGTATCGGGATAGTTGTGCACAAACAGCGCCAGCATGTCCTTTCCACCTTTGAAATGACATTCTTCGAGCGCCGATTGACTTACCGGGATAAACTTGCTTTTGCTGGCCGTAGTGCCCGACGATTTTGCAAACCAGCGTATTTCTTCGGGCCAGAGCAGGTTTTGCTCGCCTTTCTGCATGCGCTCAATATATGGCTGAAGCTGTTCGTAGGAGCTAACAGGAACCCGCTCGGCAAACTGATCGGCCGATGTGATGGATTTGAAATCATACTTTCTGCCCCAATCGGTGTCCGCCGCTGTTTCAATCAATCGCCTGAACCACTCTTCCTGAACCTCATACGGATACTTCATGAAAAGTTCAATCTGGTGCATGCGTTTCTTCATCAGCCAGGTAATCAGCGTATTGATGAGTGCCATAGGAGGGTTATCAATTGATTATTTTGGTGCTTCGATATAGAGTATGATTCCAAGAATGGCAAAGATGATATTCGGAATCCATGCCGAAAGCATGGGCGACAGATTGCCATAGGTGGCAAAAACGGTAGAAATCTGCATGAGTAGGATATGCGCAAATGCAATGGCAATGCCTGCCCCCAGGTGCATACCTGTGCCACCACGAACCTTTCGGCTCGAGAGCGAAACGCCGATAAAAGTGAGAATAAGAATAGCCATGGGCGATGCGAGACGCTTCTGCATTTCTACCTCGTAATAAATCACTGCCGCATTGCCTTTGAGCTGTTCGGCACGAATGTGATCGCGCAGCTCCCAGAAATTCATTACCTCAAAATCCTCCTTGATCTGGTATAAATCGGTAGGTAGCAAATTGAGTGTTGTATCCATTTTTTCGCCTTTCCGGAATTGCTCACTCAGGCTGTCGAGCCTGCGCTCAACATAGCCGTACAAGACCCACCTGTTATCGACCGAATCGTATTCAATCCGATCGGACATCAGCTTGTAGGTCATAACCGGGCCATTGAAATGTTCGAGAGAAAAGCGGTACCCAATGCCCAATCCGCTGTTGTAGCTTTCAACGTAAACGAAGGCTCCTTTTTCAATCTGGAGGTGGATGTTGCGGTCGCGGTCCTTGTACAAATCCTCCATGTACTTGTTTTTGAACTCTCGCCGGCCCACATTGGTGTATGGGATGAGTATATTACCCAGATAAAGCGACATTAGCCCAAGCAATAAGGAAGCAATCAGATAGGGTCTCATCATTCGGCCAAAGCTGATGCCACTGCTCAGAATGGCAATGATTTCGGTGTTACCTGCCATTTTGCTGGTAAAGAATACCACCGAAATAAAGGTGAACAAATAAATAAAGAGATTTATGAAGTAAGGAATGAAATTGAGGTAATAATTAAAAATTATTTCGCTGAGAGGGGCGTTTTTGCGCAGGAAACTGTCGATGTTTTCGCTGATGTCGAAAACAATTACAATAACGATGAGCAGGCTGATGGCATAGAAGAAGGTGCCAATATATTTTAGGAAGATGTACCAGTCGATCTTCTTCATAATACTACAGGCGCTGCATAATTCTGGCAGTCATGATGTTTTTCCAGGAGGCAAAGTCGCCGGAGAGGATGTGCTTTCGAGCCTCCTTTACCAGCCATAGGTAGAAAGCCAGATTGTGTAGGCTGGCAATCATGCTCCCGAGCATTTCGCCGGCAACAAACAAATGACGCAAATAGGCCTTTGAATATTGCGCATCGGCAAATATAGTGCCTTCGGGGTCGATGGGGCTAAAATCGCTTTTCCACTTCTCGTTTTTGATATTGATGATACCGTTGGAAGTGAAAAGCATGCCATTGCGGCCATTGCGTGTAGGCATAACACAGTCGAACATATCCACACCCAGCGCAATGCTTTCGAGAATATTTGCTGGGGTGCCCACACCCATAAGGTATCTTGGTTTATCGGAGGGTAATATAGAACACACCAGCTCGGTCATTTCATACATGAGCTCATGCGGTTCGCCCACCGAAAGGCCTCCGATGGCATTGCCTTCGGCACCGGCGGCCGCGATGGTTTCGGCCGATATTTTTCGCAGCTCGGTAAAAGTGCTGCCTTGAACAATAGGGAAAAGGGTTTGTTCGTAACCATACAGAGGCTCCGTTTCGGCCAAACGATCAATACATCGCACGAGCCATTGGTGGGTGAGCTCCATCGACTGGCTGGCATAGCGGTACTCGCAAGGCCAGGGCGTGCATTCGTCAAACGCCATGATAATGTCGGCACCAATAGCCCTTTGTATGTCCATTACGCGCTCGGGTGAGAAAAAATGACGACTTCCATCAATATGCGACTGAAACGTAACGCCCTCGGGCTTCAGCTTGCGCCTGTGTGTAAGCGAATACACCTGATAGCCACCGCTGTCGGTAAGAATAGGGCCGTCCCAACCATTGAATTTGTGCAGGCCTCCGGCCGCCTGAAGCACTTCGGTGCCCGGTCGAAGATAAAGATGATAGGTGTTTCCAAGAATAATCTGAGCCCCGACATCCTGCTTCAACTCCCTGAAATGTACTGCTTTAACGGTACCGGCAGTGCCAACCGGCATAAATATAGGTGTCTCAATAAGGCCGTGTGCAGTAGCCAGTAGCCCCGCCCTGGCCGAGCTGCCAGGATCTTTCCCCACAATGTCAAATTTCATCGACCAAATTTTGGCAAAGATAAAGGGTATTGTGGTGCAATTGGGTAATTTTGCGCTTCCAAAAAGCGTGCCGTGATCAGCTTACCCGAATTCAACATACTTACAATCAGCATATTGTCTTCGCTTGGCCTTTTGCTGCTCATCCAGTTGTATTATTTATGGGTTGTGTTTGGCCGGCTGGCACTGCGCAAGCAGAGAGTGCAGCTAAACAGCAATCCTGACCTGCCGCCTGTCTCCGTCGTCATTTGCGCACACAACGAATACCTCAATCTTGAGAAAAACCTTCCTGAGATATTGGCACAGGACTATCCCAACTTCGAGCTTGTGGTGGTGAACGACTGCAGCGACGATGGCTCTGATGAACTACTCATGGATATGGCCCGCGCCGACAACCGTTTGAAAGTAATCAACCTTACACAAAACCTTAATTTTTTTCAAGGCAAAAAGTTTCCGCTGAGTGTTGGGATAAAGTCGGCACACCACGAACATCTTTTGCTCACCGATGCCGATTGCAGACCAGTAGGGAAGCATTGGATTAGCAGCATAATGCGCCGATATGTGCCTGGCGTTGAGGTTGTTATTGGTTATTCGCCCTACGAGAGGCGTAAAGGCTTGCTCAATCTTCTGATTCGTTTCGAAACCCTGCAAACCGGTATGCTTTACATCTCGAGAGCACTTGCGGGAAAACCCTATATGGGCGTTGGCCGAAATCTTTCATATTTGCGAACCGTGTTCATGCGCAACAAAGGGTTCACTTCGCACTATACCGTTTCATCAGGCGACGACGACCTGTTTATCAGTCAGGTAGCCGGCAAAAAAAACACAGTTGTTGAGTTTGGCGCTGAGGCGCAAATGGTTTCCAGGCCCAAAACCACATTTGAGAGCTGGGTAAGACAAAAACGTCGTCACCTGAGTACCGGAAGGTATTACAAAACTGGGGTTAAGTTTTTTCTGGGCAGCTATTCGGCTACTATTTTATTATTTTATCTGGCCGTTGCGGCAGCATTCTGGTTGCTACCGTTTTACTTTGCCACTGCCGCCCTTATGTTTAGGATAATCAGCCAGTTTATCGTTTTTCACCAAGCGGGCAAAAAGCTGAGCGATAGCTATCCGCTGGTTCTGCTGCCTTTCGCCGAACTGTTTTTTAGTATCTTTACACCCATGCTGCTTGTAGTCAACCGGTTTGTAAAACCCGAGAAATGGATGTAGCCCAGAACCTAACTCCAAAAGGTCAACGAGATTATATCTACATACAAAGGGCCCTGAACAACAATGATCAGCAGGCCTATGAATGCCTGTTGAATCAGTACCGCGACGCCGTTTACTTCCTCATGCTGCGCATGACAGGCAACCACGACGATGCTGAGGATCTGACGATTGAAGCGTTCGGAAAAGCCTTCAGCAAATTGCATCAATACTCGCCCGAATACGGCTTCAGCACCTGGCTTTTTCGTATTGCCGCCAACAATGCCATCGACTTTAAGCGGAGAATGCGAATTAAGCAGGTAAGCATGGAAGGTACGGCAAATGGATCATCAGGTTCATTAAAAAATATGGCCGATAAGGAACCCGATCCCGAAAACAAGCTCATCCTTGAACAACAGGTAAAGCTGATGCGTCAGCTTGTTGAAAAACTCAGGCCCCGCTACCGCAGTTTGATCGAGCTGAGGTATTTCGATGAACTCAGTTACGAAGAGATTTCCCTGCGTCTCGGTCTTCCGCTTGGAACAGTGAAAGCTCAACTTTTCAGAGCACGAGAATTCCTCAGCCAGTTCATGCGCGATTCGATCGGCAATTATTGAGTTTCTGTTGCTCAGAAACGCCAGCCATAGCACGGAATCCCTCCAATCAGGCGGGTCAAAACCTTAACTTTGCAAACAAATCGCCATTAGCATGAACGCTTCACATAATGCCTTTCAACAAGCCATTCTTCAAGGAATACCTGACGAGTTGCCCCACCCCAAACCATTTGACCCGGGCATCAGCCACGCGCCGAAAAGGAAAGACATTCTCACACCAGAGGAGAAACGCCTTGCGCTGAAAAATGCACTGCGCTATTTTCCCCAAAAGCACCATGCGGCTTTAGCCACCGAATTTGCCGAAGAATTGCGCACTTACGGCCGCATTTATATGTACCGTTACAGGCCCGATTATAAAATATTCGCACGATCCATCGAAGCTTTTCCGCACCGGTCGAAGCAGGCCGCAGCCATTATGCTCATGCTGAGCAATAATCTCGACGACGCCGTTGCCCAACATCCGCACGAGCTTATTACTTATGGCGGTAACGGGGCCGTTTTTCAAAACTGGGCGCAATACCTGCTAACAATGAAATATCTGGCCACCATGACCGACGAGCAAACCCTTGTGCTTTACTCAGGCCATCCGCTTGGCTTGTTTCCTTCGCACAAAGATGCGCCAAGGGTGGTGGTAACCAATGGCATGGTAATTCCAAACTATTCAAAACCCGACGATTGGGAGCGTTTCAACGCCCTCGGCGTTTCGCAATATGGCCAGATGACGGCAGGCTCGTTCATGTACATTGGGCCACAGGGCATCGTACATGGAACAACTATTACTGTTCTTAATGCCGCCCGAATGAAGACCCATCCGGCCAACCCAAATGGCATCAAGCTATTTGTGACCTCAGGACTTGGCGGTATGAGCGGTGCTCAACCTAAAGCAGGCAACATTGCCGGCGTGGTGAGCATAACAGCCGAAATAAACCCAAAAGCCGCCTACAAACGTCACAGTCAGGGCTGGGTCGACGAAATTGTTCAGGACCTTGATCAGGCCATTGATGCGGCACTTTACTGGCAACAACAGGGAAAAGCAAGAAGCATAGCCTATCTCGGGAATATTGTTGACCTATGGGAGGCCCTGGCAGAGCGACATATCAATGTGGATTTGGGTTCGGACCAAACCTCACTGCATAACCCCTGGGCCGGCGGATATTATCCCGCAGGACTGACATTCGAGGAGGCCAATCAGATGATGGCCTGCCAGCCCGAACTGTTCAGGCAAAAGGTTCAGGAATCGCTGCGACGGCAAGTTGCTGCTATCAACAAGCTTACTGCGCAGGGCATGTACTTTTTCGATTATGGCAATGCCTTCCTGCTCGAAAGCGGTCGCGCTGGAGCCGACATCTTTGCTACGGATGGAAATTTCATCTATCCTTCCTATGTTCAGGACATCATGGGACCGATGTGCTTCGACTACGGCTTTGGCCCTTTCCGCTGGGTTTGCACCTCGTCCGATCCCTCCGATCTTGAAGCTACCGACCAGATTGCGCTGGATGTGCTTTTGGAAATGGAAAAGAAAGCGCCGTCAGAAATCCGTCAGCAGCTCGCCGACAATATCCTGTGGATCAGGCAGGCAGGTCCAAATCGTTTGGTCGTTGGCTCTCAGGCCCGCATCCTTTACGCCGATGCTGAAGGTCGCATTCGCATAGCCGCAGCCTTCAACAAAGCCATTCGTGACGGTAAGCTCAAAGGGCCGGTGGTGCTGGGCCGCGATCATCATGATGTGAGCGGCACCGACTCGCCCTGGCGCGAAACATCCAACATTTACGACGGATCGCGTTTCACGGCCGATATGGCCATCCACAACGTTATCGGCGACGCTTTCAGAGGAGCCACATGGGTGTCGATACACAACGGCGGTGGCGTAGGCTGGGGCGAAGTCATCAATGGCGGCTTCGGAATGCTGCTCGATGGAAGCCACGATGCCGACCGCAAACTGCGCGGCATGCTGCATTGGGACGTGAACAACGGCATAGCCCGGCGCAGCTGGGCCAGAAACCCCGAAGCCATGTTTGCCATTCAAAGAGCCATGGAAAATGAACCCCTTCTTAAAGTTACGATGCCCGAACTAACTGATGATGCGCTCATCGGACAATTTTTTGGCCCGCAAAATGAATAACATGGGATTTGATTGACAATTTAGGGTTTTAGCACGATTTTTGCAGATATTTGCACTATAAACCATAAGGCATGAAAAGACTAATACTTATATTATTAGTAGCTACAGCAGCCATAACAAGTGCCCGAAGTCAGAGCCTTGCCATCATCTACAACAAACAGCGCATCAATAATGGCACTGTAGTTTTGCTAAATGGTCAACACAATAACGACCCCTTTTACGAAGTGGTGGCTCATGCCCGTGTGCTGAACCTGACCAACAGATCGGTTGATGTTCGCGCAAAACGAATCATTATCGATACGGTCGCTGGCACCGAGAATTACCTTTGCTGGGTTCAGTGTTTTCCACCAAATGTCGATGTATCCCAACAGTTGCACACTATCCCAGCTAACGATACCACAGCCAATGACGTCTTTGGAGGCCATTATGTGCCTAAAGGCCGACCTGGTAAAACCATCATCAAATATGAGTTTTGGGTAGAAGGTTCGCCCGAGGACAAAGCATTTTTCACCGTTGAGTTTTTAGTTCAACCCTCTTCGATTTTTGAAAACAACAGCCGGATGGGCAATGCCTCCCCCAATCCCGCCCGCGAATCAGTTAAAATTGATTATCAACTTCAGCCTACAACCCAAAATGCCAGCATACGGATTTCGAACCTCATGGGAC
>DAIOUP010000044.1:0-9258 GCA_036759465.1 Bacteroidales bacterium | reverse complement strand
ATTTTTGCCCTGGATGGATAAAAGTTTGTCGATCACCGCCTTTGCATCCTTTTCCGCAGCCTCAAATTCGGGCAGTTGCGTGCTAATGCGGGGCACCCTGATCTGATCGGCAAGATAGTTTTGCAGGGTGTATGGGAGTACGAAGTAGCCGTCGGCAAGGCCCTGCATGAGTGCAGAGGCGCCCAGGCGGTTTGCACCATGATCGGAGAAATTGGCTTCGCCGGCGGCAAACAGACCGGGAATGGTAGTTTGCAGCTCGTAATCGACCCAAAGACCACCCATGGTATAATGCACGGCAGGGTAAATCATCATGGGCGTTTCGTATGGGTTCTCGTCCACAATCTTTTCGTACATCTGGAAGAGGTTACCGTAGCGGGCTTCGATCACTTTTTTGCCTAGACGTTTGATAGCGTCTGCAAAGTCGAGATAAACGGCCAGACCGGTATTGCCTACTCCAAACCCTGCGTCGCAGCGTTCTTTGGCTGCCCGTGAAGCTACGTCGCGGGGCACAAGGTTTCCGAAAGCCGGATAACGACGTTCGAGGAAGTAATCGCGCTTTTCCTCGGGCAGGTCGGTTGGCTTTAGCTGACCTTTACGGATCTTTTCGGCATCTTCTTTTTCTTTCGGCACCCAAATGCGTCCGTCATTGCGGAGGCTCTCGCTCATCAGCGTTAGTTTCGACTGGTATTCGCCATGCACGGGAATGCAGGTTGGGTGAATCTGCGTAAAACAGGGATTGGCAAAAAATGCTCCGCGGCGATAGGCCTTCCAGGCAGCACTGCCATTGGAGTTCATGGCGTTGGTACTCAGGAAGAAAACATTGCCATAGCCCCCTGTGGCCAGCACAACGGCATGAGCGGCGTAGCGTTCGAGGGCGCCCGTAACTAGGTTGCGCATAATGACGCCACGAGCCCTTCCGTCGACAACAACAATGTCAACAAGTTCATGGCGGGTGTACATTTTTACGGTGCCTTTGCCGACTTCTTTACTCAAAGCACTGTAGGCGCCAAGTAAGAGCTGCTGTCCGGTTTGGCCGCGTGCATAAAAGGTGCGCGACACCTGTGCGCCGCCAAACGAGCGGTTGTCGAGCAGTCCGCCGTACTCGCGGGCAAAAGGCACTCCCTGAGCCACACATTGGTCTATGATATTGTTGCTTACCTCTGCGAGGCGGTAAACGTTGGCCTCGCGCGAACGGTAGTCGCCACCCTTGATGGTATCGTAAAAAAGACGGTAAATACTATCGCCGTCGTTGGGATAGTTTTTGGCGGCGTTGATGCCACCCTGGGCGGCAATACTGTGTGCGCGGCGCGGACTGTCGTGGATGCCAAAGCACATCACATTGAAGCCCAGTTCGCCAAGGCTGGCTGAAGCTGCTGCACCGGCCAGACCAGTGCCCACAACGATGATGTCGAGCCTGCGTTTGTTGGCAGGGTTTACCAGATTCTGATGCGTCTTGTAATTAGTCCACTTTTCCGATAGGGGGCCTTTGGGAATTTTGGCGTCGAGTTTGGTCATATGGCGTATTTTTTTCTTAACGGAAGAAGTAAATCACAATAGGAATGGTAATGAAACCCAGGGTGATAACTACCGAGAACAGCGTTCCCAGTGCCTTGATCCAGCGGGTATATACAGGGTGATGCAAACCCAGCGACTGAAAAGCCGACTGAAAGCCGTGCTCGAGGTGAAAACCCAGCAAAAGAATGGAAACCACGTAAAAAGCAACATAATAGCCGTCCTTGAACAGGTTGACAATCAAAATGCCGAGGTCGTCAACCGCTTTTCCGTCATCGTAGGTAATCTGGTCAACCATGCCAAATTTGGCCTTCACAAAAAAGTTGGCAAAGTGAATAATCAGGAAGATGAAAACCACCATGCCTGTGTGAATCATATACTTGGAAAAGAACGACTGCTCTGAGTATCCCTTCACCTTGTAACCAATGGGTCGAGCAAGCCAGTTTTGTATCTGCAGCACGATACCCAGGATGATATGCACCACAAAAGCGAGGAAAAGCACCCATTGAAAGGTTTGAATGAGTGGATTGGTGGCCATAAAATGGGCCGCCTGGTTGAAGAGGTACCGATCGTCGTCAAAAAGCACAAGCAGATTGATGGACAGATGCACCACCAGAAAACTGGAAAGGAACAAGCCCATCACACCCATGATGATTTTCTTGGTAATTGAGGCGTACTTAAGCCTGAGGTTGCTCATATGTGTTGGATTTTGTTAATAAACAAACGAAGCATCATTTTGGTAAAACCGAAGTCGTATTTTTGTCATAAATGGGTTAACAAATGTAAAAAATTAGTTACGAATTCCCTGCAAGGGATTTCTTCATCAGGTATGAAACTTTTTCCCCAAATACCCTCTTCACTTTTTACAGCCAATCGTCAACGACTAATGGCCCTGACGCCACCTGGTGCTATGGTTCTTATGCGCTCGGCACTGCCAGTTCAGCGCAACGGCGACCAATTTTACCCCTTCCGTCAGGAGTCGAATTTCTATTGGCTTACCGGCCTGGCACACGACACAGGATACCTATTACTATATCCTGATTGCCCAAATCCCGCCATGAAGGAGCTGCTTTTTATCCCGCCCTTCGATCCGGTGAAAGCCACCTGGGAAGGTCATATGCTCACCCGCGAGCAAGCCAGAGCAATTACGGGCATCGAAAAAGTGCATCATACCGGCGAATTCGAAATGATGCTTAACGAATGTATGGCCTATGCCGAAAGCGTTTATCTGCTTAGCAATGAATACACCAAATTCAGGCCTGAAGACGAAACCCAGGACATACGTTTTGTAAACCACATCAGGAAAGCCTATCCGCTTCAGCGCTACGAAAGGCTCTATCCGCTGCTACTTCAGCTGCGCAATGTTAAACAATTCGAAGAGCAGGAACTTATACGTCAGGCTTGCCGCATTACCGGACAAGCATTCAATGAGTTACTACAAACTGTAAAACCAGGCAGCAGCGAAGCCATAGCGGAAATGACCATTCGGAACAGCTTTGCATCACAAGGTTGTGATACCATGGGTTATGCCCCAATTGTTGCCTGCGGAAGCAATGCCTGCACCCTGCATTATAATGACAACAACTGCCGGCTCAACGATGGCGACCTTCTGCTTCTCGACTTCGGAGCCGAATATGGCAATTACTCGGCCGACCTCAGCCGCACTATCCCAGTAAGTGGACGATTCAGCCCGCGTCAGCGTCAGTGCTACGAAGCCGTGCTGAGGGTTTTCAAGGAAGGCAAGAAACTTTTCAGGCCGGGACAAACCATCGACGAGATCAATCGTAGTATTTGGACAATGATGGAAAGTGAGATGATCGGCCTGGGCCTTTTCACCCGAAATGATATTCTCGCCCAGCCTGCCGATGCTCCGTTGTTTCGCAAATACCTCATGCATGGGGTGACGCATCACCTGGGCCTCGACGTGCACGACCCCGGACTTCGCCACAAACCGCTCGAACCGGGCATGGTACTGACATTCGAACCCGGCTTGTACATACGCGAGGAAAACATCGGCATACGCATTGAGAACGACCTGCTTATTACCGCCGGCGAGCCCATCGACTTTATGCACGACATTCCAATTGAGCCTGACGAAATAGAGGCTATTATGCAACAAAATTAAAATCAATGATATGAAAGCATTACCATTTGACAAGAGCGTTTACTTCAACCGTCGCACAGCACTAAAACAATCGGGCCTCTCCGGCATAGCGCTGTTTCCGGCTAACCCCGAAGCCGCCTTCAACTATCCGTCAAACACCTATCATTACCGTCAGGACAGCCACTTCAGCTATTTCTTTGGGCTCAACATGCCTGGATTGGCCGGCTGGATCGACTTCGATTCGGGCGAAGAAATTCTCTTTGGCAATGATGTGGATATTGACGATATCATCTGGATGGGACCTCAGCCGGCCATGACAGAGCTGGGCGCTTCGGTCGGTATCGTTCAAACTCAGCCCTACGACAAGCTGGAAGCTTTTGTGAACAAGGCCCGCAGTCAGGGAAGAAAAATTCATTTTTTGCCGCCCTACCGCGCCAAGGTGATGATGCACCTGGGGCAACTGCTCGACATACCCGCCCACGAGGTGCGCAATGCCGCCAGTGTTGAGTTGATAAAAGCAGTGGTAAGTCTTAAAGAAATAAAAGACGAGCTGGAAATCAAAGAAATAGAAAAAGCCATTGATATTGCATGGCTGATGCACACCACTGCCATGAAGATGGCCAAGCCAGGTATAATCGAGCAGGAGATTGCCGGCACCATCGAAGGCATAGCCTTGTCGTTGGCCGGTCCGGTATCCTTTCCCGTCATCCTGAGCGTTGACGGCCAAACGCTTCACAACCACAACCATCACAACACCCTCAGTTTGGGAAGGATGTTGGTGATCGACGCCGGCTGCGAACTGGCTTCACTCTATTCGAGCGACATCACCCGAACGGTGCCTGTTGGCGGCAAATTCGACACTCGCCAGCGCGAGATCTACGAAATAGTGCTGAAGGCCGAAACCGAAAGCATTGCCGCCATGAAGCCGGGCTTGGAATACCGCGAAGCGCACTTCCTGGCAGCGCGCATCATTGCCTCAGGCCTCAAAGATCTTGGCCTGATGAAAGGCGATGTGGATGAAGCAGTGGCCGCCGGCGCCCATACCCTCTTTTTCCCTCACGGATTAGGCCATATGCTTGGAATGGACGTGCACGATATGGAAGGCCTGGGCGAAAATTATGTGGGCTACGACGAGCATACCCAAAGAGCCAAGGAATTTGGGACCGCATACCTGCGCATGGGCAAGAAACTCAGGCCGGGACATGTGCTTACCAATGAACCAGGTATTTATTTCATTCCGGCACTCATCGATAAGTTCAGGGCCGAAGGTAAGTTCGAAGCTTTTGTGAACTACGACAAGGTGGAAACCTATAAAGACTTTGGCGGCATTCGCATCGAAGACGATGTGTTGGTTACACGCGATGGGCATCGCATTCTCGGCAAGCCCATCCCAAAAACCGTAGCCGATGTGGAGGCCACCTGCGCACTGATGCGCGAATGGGTAAGGGTTCCCGGAGTGTTCTAATGGTAAGTGAAAATGAAAGAAGGTTATTTCACCTACGATAATAAGAAGTTGTTTTATAGGGACATGGGAGCAGGACCTGCTGTCCTGCTCCTCCATGGTTTCCCTTTCGACGGTCGTATTTGGCTTCCATTTGCAAAGGTACTCACGGGTCGGCTACGTCTGATTATCCCCGACCTGCCAGGCTTTGGCAAATCGGAACACCCTGAAAAACAACTCGATATGCACCTGATGGGCGAAGCCTTGGCAGCATTGGCTGAACAGCTAAATTTGGGACGATGCGCCATTATTGGTCATTCCATGGGTGGCTACATTGCCTTGGCCATGGCTAGCCAAAATATGCTTGCCAACCTCAAAGGAATGGTATTATTCCACTCGCAGGCGGCGTCCGACGATGAAGCTGCTCGGACTAAGCGCGACGATAGCATCAGGCTCATTAACAATGATATGCCCAGATTCGTTAACGGATTTGTGCCGGGACTTTATGGCAAAACAAAGCCTGAATCTGCCGGCGAGCACCTTGCCATCGCCCTCTCGCAAAACCCGGACACAGTAGCCTCGGCCATGGCAGGATTGCGCGACCGCCAAAGCCACGTTCAATGGTTAACAGAAGCGAGTATTCCTCTTTTATTTATCCTGGGCAAGGAAGACAGCCGTATGCCTGCGGCCAATATTCTGGCGCAGGCAGCCCTGACGCCCCATGCTGAGGTGCTCCTGCTCAGCAATGTGGGTCATATGGGCTTTGCCGAAGCTCCCGATATCATTGCGCCGGTGATCAGAGATTTCTGCCAGCGGTGTCTTATACATTAAGCCCATTGCCCCGCGCTGTTGGCCGACAATCATTCCACACAGCTAAAACTCCGGCTTTCTTGTAATAATGGCAATGTTTTTTTTGCCATCCATACGCACATTCAGATAGTCAGGGAAGCGCACATGTTTGAAATGCTGAGTTTTGCGAACCAGCGGCTGATTTTCGAGCACTTCGTAGCGGATGAAAGAGCCTGAGCGTTCGGGCTGAACGGTGAAATAGCCCACATTCATCGAAGTTACGTTGTGGAAAAAATGCGAACCTGAGCTGGCATCAAGAGGAAAGTCGTCGAGGCTGGTTTCCACAATCACTTTTGCCTGACTGATCTGAGGCCAGGCAACCGGAATACCTATCCATCGGTCTCGCGTGCCCCATCGGCCGGGACCAATCAGGATATAAGACCGTTTCTCGTTCATCATCAGGCTGTTGAGCTGGTCGATCTCGCGGGCCATCTCTTCGGTATAGCGCTTGTCAAATATTTCCCTGTCCACATAAATCACATCCTGAATGTCGCGTATCATGCCGTTGCCCATGCATTTTTCGCTGTAGAGCATCACGTCTTCACCCGACACTTCTTCGGTGTTGATGGTGTAATCGTCGGTACTTCCCAACAGAGGTTTGATTTGCAGGAGATAAAACGAGCAACGACCCTGTGCATCGCGGTCGAGGTCGAGCGCCCATTCTATTTCCACCGCCGAGCCGAGGGCTTCCTTCACTACATCGAGCACAATCTCAATTGTAGGTGCGAGTGGGGTGTAGTTGTATTTCAGGATATTGGCAAAGTTGACGATACGCGTTCCTGGTCTGCTGATTCCGGGATAGATGGTGTTGTTGTCGGGGTCATATACCGAGGCGCAGTGGCGTAGCGAGCCGTGTTGTTCGGCCACACGCAGATCGAGATTCACCAGCCCGGCCATATCACCTTCGAGCAAATTAGGCTCAGTGCAATCCAGGTCGACTGCTAAAAATGTGGTTTGCGAATTTTTCACCTGATCTTTTGGTGAGCTGATCTCAAGGGCAGGGTAACGTGGCGAAAAACGATAAGCTTTTTGTCCTTCAACTACATATTTACCCAGCCCGAGTGCCGCCACGGCAAAGCCTTCTTCCGGTTTCATATGGGCAAAAGGGTAATAGTTGTACGACTGTGCCACGCCGCTCACATGTGGGTAATAGTACTGACCGTATTGCTTGCCCACGAGTTCCTGAATCACCACGGCCATTTTTTCCTGTTCAATTTTGTAATTGATGGCATGCACATATCCTCTTGCCGTGTTCGAATAAACCGAAGCAAAAACCAGTTTGATGGCTGTAGCGAGCTGTTCGAGGCGCACGTCGATATTGGGGTGGCTATTGGGCAGGATATAGGTTTCGAAAATACCCGCAAAAGGCTGTGCAAGGCTATCCTCGAACAGGCCCGACGAACGTACGGCAAGCGGTTTGCTGATCACCCTGAGCAGGGTGCGAAGCCGGCGCATGAGTGTGGGCGTAAGTTTGCCAGCCTCAAATGCACGCTTGATCTTTTCGTAATCAAGCTCAGTCAATACATAGTCCTGAAGCTTATTGCGCTCCAGAAAAAGGCTGAATTCCTCCGTGCCAATGAGCGAAGTTTTAGGCGTTCGGATGAGTATGTCGGGAACATGCTGGCTGAAATCGTAGTTGCTGATAAGGGTACTGATGAACGACAGGCCTCTGCCCTTGCCGCCCAGGCTTCCCTCAGCCAGGCTGACAATGTTTTTTTCGTTGTTGATGGCGTCTTCGTCAAAGGGTACAACCTTGCCGCTGTCCTGCTCGTTGCGAAACTGCTGAATCATCAACAGCAGGTCTTTGCGCAGCTCGTCGGGGCTGTTATAGTCCGATTCTTTTTTGGGATGAAGGATTTTGGCCACCCTGATCTCGCCTCGGGCCATAAGCCAAAGCGAAAAGTGGTTGCGCTGGGCATGATAAAGCAGCGACTCATCGGGAATGGTTCGCAATTTGGCCTCGAACTCCCGCAGCGACCTTGCCTGTGTGATCTGATTGCCAAACTGGTCGCGGTAAACGAAGTTGCCAAAACCCAGAAAATGCGTGATAAAACTCTGGAAGTCCTGCGATAGCGTGTCGCTGTTTTTATCGATGAAGGTGGCTTTGTATTTGTAGGCGATGGGGGCGTTAGACTGTTCCGACGATTGGATGATAACCGGAAGGTCGGGCAACAGATGCTTGGCAAACTGTACCAGGTCTTCGCCTGCCTGTTCGTCGGTCTGACCCTCTTTCTCAAAACGGATGTCGGTTATGAGGCACAGCAGATAGTCGCGGTACTTTTCGATGATGCGGCAGGCTTCTTCGTAGTTGGAGGCCAGCAATATTTTAGGACGAGCCCTCATACGCAGCACTTTATACAATTCGTCGGTGCTCACATCGTCGATGATGCGTCGCGTTTGCTCCATAAGGGTTTTATAGAGGAGCGGCAGATAGCGCGAATAGTACATGGGCGAGTCTTCAACCAGCAGAATCACCCTCACCATACCCACACGGGTATCATTGATCACATTCACACGGTCTTCCACCATTTTTATCATGCTGAAAAACACACTCGAATCGCCGTTCCAGGTAAATAGCCTGTCGATAGAGGGCACTTCGCGCATCACCCTGCCAAACCAGGCCACATCGGCATTGCTGTTGAGCAGGAAAAACACCGGAAGGTTTGGAAACTGTTTCTTAATCTTTCGACTCAGGTCAACAGGCGTTTTCTTATCTACGCTCACCATAAAAATAACCAGATCGAAAAACTTGGCGTGAAGCATTTCGAAAGCCTCATCTTCGGTGGTTACTCCGGTAATGCGCGGAACTGCAGTAAGGTTAAGTTGATGATAATGTCCCAGCACATGTTCCGAAAAGCGTCCCTCGCGCTCGATAGAGAAAGCATCGTAAAGATTGGAAATCAGCAGGATCTCCTTTACCTTAAAGGTCATCAGATCGTGGTAAATATCGCGATCGGCATTGTTTTTATTGAGAAATCGCTGAAGCAGTTTGCGGCTTTGCACGGCCTGGCGCGGTTCGCCTTTTTCTGCTGCCGATGGTTCGTGCCCAATGCGTTGTTCAATGATCTGCAGCCCCCTGTAGGTGTTGAGGTAACCGTTGATCATATTTGCGAGGTTGATGAGCAGGTCGCGCTCCTCCGAAAGGAACGGCCCCTCGTTGGCTTCAGGAAATTCTTTGCTGTAGGAAATCTCTACAAAGCCGTCCACACCGTCGAAGGTTTTAAAGGCCTGCATCTGCCGCCATGCGCTAAGCTCAAAGCGCGGCGAGATGTAATACTTGTCGTCGTACATGATGCGGGCCCCTGTAAATTCGGGGTATTGCCAGCCATCTGGCAGGATCATGGCAATGTAC
>DAIOUP010000043.1:0-9365 GCA_036759465.1 Bacteroidales bacterium | reverse complement strand
TGCCAATGGATTGCCTGCAACACGGTGAGGTGCGTCTTGAATGGCCGCTGATTTATGCAAATTCCTGTAAATATCCAGACCTGAGATCAGCACATCATCTCATTGGTTATCTGATAGTTAATCAGCAATAGGTTTAGAACAAGCACAAAAAAACCCGGCCGACCCTTTTGGGTCGGCCGGGCGGGGTCAATTGGTATCACCTGTTTACCTCACCACCACCATACGTTTGGTGATGGTTCCGTTGCTGGTGTGGATCTGAACGAGGTATACACCGGCTTTCCAGTCGGAGGTATTCACCTTGAGTGTGGTTTCGCCCGAGAGCAGGGCGTCGCTCACCACTACGCCCAGGGCGTTGGTGATGGTGATGCGCTGCATGGGCAGGCTGCGGATGCTGAAGGTCTCGGTGGCCGGGTTGGGGAAGAGCTGGGTCGAAGCCTCCAGCTGTTCGTTCACACCCACCAGGATGTTCACGCATGCCGTGTTGGATGCTCCGCTCTCGCCCGAGCCGTAAACGGCCGTCACGTGGTAGCACTTCTGACCCAGCTGCATCTCGGTATAGCTATACTGCATCTGGGTGATGTTGCTGGCCAGCAGCTGACCGTTGCGATATACCTTGAAGTACTGTAGCCCCTTGCTCTGGTCGGTGCTCCAGGCAGGCTCGCCAGTTTCCACCTTCTTGCCGGGGATATAGCTCATGGCCTCACCACCAATGATGGGCGGCTCAATGGCATAGCTGTTCACGGCTCCGGGCACGCCCTTGGCTCGCAGCAGGGTGTTCCTGCGGAAGTCGGTGCCAAGGCTTTCAAAGGTGTTCCATGTGCCGGTGGTGAAATTGCTGTTGTAGTAGTGGGTGTTGTCCTGGAATACCCACGGTGCACCTACGCCGTCGTCGGTGGCAATGCCCACAAAGCCGGCATAGGCCACACCCAGGAAGAAGCCTCCGGTAGCCGTAACAGGCTGTGGCAGGGTGTGGGTGTTCCACTGGTTGTCCACATTGGTAACAGTAGCCTGATAGAGCACGTTCTGGCTGTTGGGCAAGCCTTGAGCGGTGAGCCCAAACACGCGGATGACGATGCTGGCATGCGGACCGCCTTCGCTGGTCAGATACCACGAGAGCTCAGTCAGACTGGCCGACTGGGTATGCTTGGCCCCGATCACACCATTGGTGGTGCCACTCTGGAAGCCCAGCTGTCCGGTGCTGGTGCCGTCGTCGTAACGGAACTCAACCTCCTGCAACATATTCCACTGCAGGTTGACCAGGTTGGGATTGGTGGGGCTGATGGTAGCCGTGAGGTTCTTGGGCGAGAGGATAATCTCGGTCAGGATGATGTTGGGCACAGTCACATTGCTGCCGCCAACCACCACAGTACCCTGATAAGGCTGATAGCCTTCCTTGGTCACCTTGATGGTGTAGGTGTTGTTGGCATAAACGCCCGGTATGCTGAACTGACCATTGGCGCCTGTGGTGGCATTGTAGTTCTGATAGCCTTCCAGCACCACGGCAGCACCTGCCAGACCGACGGTGGGGGCATCGTTTCCGGCTACAAAACCACTCACAGTAACCTGTGGCATGGCCTGCAGGGTTACGTTGAGCGTGGTGGTCTGGTCGGCAGTGATGGTGGCCGGCAAGGTCTGGGTAACAAAGCCCAGCTTGCTGAACTCAACATTGATTTGTCCTGCCAGCACATAGGGGAAGCTGTACTGACCCTGTGCATTGGTATAGGTGATGCTGCTGGTGCCCACAATCTGCACCTTCACGCCTTCCACGGGCGCGCTCTGCGGATTGCTCACCACACCCTGCAAAGCACCTAGTCCGGCAGTGTTGAAGAACAGGGTTATGTCGGGATGAGCGCTCTTGAGCTGTGCTGCGGCAGGAGCCGGGGGATTGGCCGGGTCGTACTGCGTGGCATCGGCCTGCACATGACGGGTGCGGTTGGGCTTGTTGGGGGTCTCAGTAACGTAGAACTTGTCGTTGCTGTTGAAGTACTGATCTTCCCATACCCTGAAGGTGTAGAGCACCAGATTGCCTCCGGTGTAGATGAAGGGCTGGTTAAAGGGAACAAAGATGGTGTTGGCCCCGAGGGGGAAGTTGACCGTTCCGTCGAAGACCAGCGTCAGGGTGGAAGGATCAACCCATCCGTCGGCCAGGTTGGGCAGATTGGTGGTTCCCATCCAGATCTTCACGGCCTTATTGGGCAGGTTGGTGGCAAAGTTGTTGAACAGGTTGATACCCGTGATGGCACCGGCCATATTGTTCATTTCTTCAGGATAGAAGATGGTCTGTGCCAGGGAGTTCTTCCAGTAGAAGTCGAAGGGGATGCGGTAGGTGGGTAGGGTAGTCTGAGCACCGATGGTGATGGCTACCAGTCCCTGAGGCTGTACAACCACGTTGAAGGGCGGGGTGATGTTGTTGGCGGGGTTTTCGTCGCCGGCCACAATCACCTCACCAGTAAGCACTGCAGGGCCCTGTGCCGCTGGAGTCCAGTTCAAAGGCACATTGAGGGTTTGTGCAGGCTCGATGGCCGGACCAGCCACGCTGGCTACCTCGGTGCCGTTGACCCTGAGCTTAACCGTATAATTGCTCTGGGTGGCGCCTCCGTTGTTCTTCACTTGCACGTTATAGGTGGTTGCCGTGCCTACGCTGGGTGTGGCATTGCCCACCACGGCCAAAGCGGCAAGGTCGACAGCGGCAGGCTGGAACACCTTGATGTTGTCCAGACGCCACCAGTTCAGGTTGAAGGAGTTGGCTCCCGATGCCTCAAACTTCACCTTGGTTACCTTGCCTGCAGCATGTGTGGAGATGTTATAGGTCTTGCTGGTCCAGGGGAAGTCGTCGCCCTGGTTGCTGAAGGTGTCGATGAGCACCCATGCCGTGCCATTCCAAACATAGACTTTCAGTTCTTCGACGGTGGTTGTGGCATAGTTGTCCAGGAAGATGTCGAAGCTCAGCACCACGGTGGTGTTGGCGGTGGCATCCAGGTTCTTGCTCACCAGGGCAAAGCTGTAGTTGGTAGTGCTGGGGCTCCAGTAAAACTCGGCGCTTGGGGCAGGATTGCCTGCGGTGGTCAGAATACGCCAGTTGCCCTGAGCGGGATCGAAGGTCCAGCCATTGGTGGCAAAGCTGCCGCTGGCGAAGTCTTCTTCGAAGGGCAGACCGCCCGAAGGACCGGCCACGTTGAGGGTGACTGGCACATCGAGGCTGGGCTGGTTGGTGGCATTGCTGGCAATGTTGATGTTGCCGGTATAAGTGCCCAGGGCCAGGTTGTTGCTGTTGAAGCCTACCTCAACCTGAGCGCTGCCGCCAGCCGGCACAGTGCCGGTGAGCGGGGTGGCTGTGAGCCAGGTGTTGCCGCCGCCACCGCCTTGACCGGTATAGACGAAGGAGTCGATGCCTATATAATTGGAGTTGTTGCCATTGGCACCACCGTCGGTGACAAAGTAGCGGAAGGCCAGACGACCGTTAACAGTGCCCGTGAGGCCCTGAATGGTAGCCGTAAACTCTGTCCATACCTGAGGATATCCCGTGCCGGTGAGGTTGGGATTAACACTCAGCAGCAAGGTGGTGAAGTCGCCAACCGAGGTGGCGGTGCTGCCCACATTGGTGCTGTTGCCGGCGCTGCTCAGGCGCAGCTCGAGCCTGTCGGGCCAGGTGCTGTTGGTGGGTGTGCGTGTCCAGAAGGTGACGGTAGCACCATTTTGCAGCTCAAGCACGGGGGTGATGAGCCAGTTGCTGATGGTACCAACACTTCCTGTGTTGTTGTAGTTAGCACCAATGTAGGATGTTGGGGGTCCTGCATGGGCCGGGAATGTGGCAGTATTGCCCTGGAACCAGCCGGTAGTACCAAGGGGCGAGCTGTTGTTGGTGAGTGCCCATCCCAAACCCGGCAGCAGGGTGATGTCTTCAAACCCCTGGGTCATATTGCGGTAAATGGGTGTATCAAGCGGTTTGATCATCGGCTCGGCGGGAGTGGCAGCGTCGGTGGGGTTCATACGGTCGGTGCCCATGGGCAAGCTGTAGCCCTCGCGCGGGGTCTCCACGGCACTGGTGCCACGGCTGTTGGTGGTCACGGTCAAAGTGTAGTTGAGTGGGGCTGCGCCGCTATTGCTGATAGTCAGCGCCTGTGTGCCCGTCTGGCCGGGCTGCATGGTCTTGCTGATGGAGGTGGGGTTGACAGCAATCTGTGCACCCGAAGGTCCCTGAACGGTTACATTCACAGTCACAGGGCTGCTCTCGCCCGGATTGGGTGCACCATACACTGCCGTTACGCCGTAAGTGTAGGTGCCTGCCGGTACAGGAGCATTGGTATAGGTGGTGGTACCTGCGGCTACGTTGCCAATCTGGGTGCCATCGCGGTAGATGTTGTATCCGGTCAGGTTGTTGCCGCCGCCTCCTCCGGCAGTGCCTTCAACCAGGAAGCTCAGGCCATATCCGGTATTGGTGCCACCCATGACCAGCGGAACAAAGCCTCCGCTGGTGGTAGTCTGCTGCAGGGCATCGCCAGTTGTAGTCTGTCCGTTGATGGTCACAGGAACACCCCATGGACCACTTGCAATGCTACCCGTAGCCGCCCACTCAACCCAGTATTGACCAGGCTGAAGAGTTAAACCAGGAGTAGAGCAAACAACCTTCATGATCGGACGCTGGTTGTTTACAGCGGTTGCGCTCACCCTGTAGGCATTAGTCCATGATGTGCTGGTCATCACGTTGGTAGTCATATCGCCCCAGATGACCTGGCTGGCCGAATTGGCCGGCGAACCGTTCCAGATACGCAGACGGCCGCTGGTGATGGTCGAAACAGGAGGCGTGGGGTGTGTGGTCGAGGTCTGATAAGCGTAGAAAGTGATGCTTTCCACATTCCACGGGTCGCCGGTGATGGTGAAGTCGTCGGCAACACTGATAGAACCACCCTGATTGATGCTGGGACCAAAGGTGGTCATGCCCGAGTGCAGCTGGCTTAGGTCGCTGCCGCCGGGGCCAGCACCAGGATTGTTCACAAACGGGCCGTTGTCGAAGAGGATGCCGCGCGTGCCGCTGCCGCTGTTCATCTTCATGCCCTGAGGCTCGGTGGCAGGCGTGCCTGGCTCGTCGCCGGCAAGCTCCGAAATACCCACAACACCGCCCTCAACAGCCACAACATCCTTCCAGGGTTGTGCCATAGCTGTGGCAGGTGCCTGCCAGTTCAAAGTCACACTGTTGGGCGCTGTGGTAGCTGTTAAGTTCTGCGGAGGAGGGAAGGTAGGACCGGAAGAACGTGGCACAAAGCCGGTGCGGTCGTTGCTACCCTTATAGGTGCCAAAAAGCACATTGGCTTGTGCCAATGGTACATTCAGCTCGTAAACATTAACGTAAGCCGAGTCGCTTGCACTAAATGTTTGTTCGTATGACAAGGCAACCAGATCGAGCATGCCGTCGCCGTTAACATCACCCAGGGTGGCACCGTTCATAAAGGTGAAGCCGGTTGGACGCAGCGGGAACCCAGCGATCTGCTGTCCGGTATTGACGTGGTATGCGTGGATAAAGCCTTGTCCGTCAACCATCATATTGCTGCCAAAAATGAGGTCGTGTGCTCCGTCGCCTGTAATGTCAGCAACACTAATAAAACTCTCGAGTCCTCCTGACTTGACAATTGGGAAGTTGGGCATCATAGTGCCGTTGGGCAAAAAGCCATACAGCATGGGCTTTGGTTCTTCGCCGATGGGACGGCTGGCAAAAATCCTAAAGTCATTGTTTCCGTAAAGATTAACAACGGTAGGCGGTGAGTAGGTCCAGCTGTTTTCATCCACCGGAACCGGCCAGCCTGCACGGAAACTGCCATCATGATTTCTGACATAATAATGTGGTGCATTGCCATGGGCACTCCCTACAATGCTAAGCGTGCCATTTCCATCCAAATCGACCAGAAGGGGTGATTGGTAAGAAAGACTATAATCCTGTGCTATAATGGGGTAGCCCGGTTTTATTATTCCGGTTTGACCATTGACGGCAAAAAGGTTGCCGTTGGAAGTGCCTGCGATTACTTCCAGAACGCCATCATTGTCGATGTCGCCCACGGATGGGGTAATGGCTGGTGTGCCGCCAAGGTTGTATGTCCACAATACAGTACCATCCATGCGCAAGGCATGCAGGTTGTTCGAAGTACGTGTCTGGACGATAATTTCCTTCTGGCCGTCGTTATTCAGGTCGGCCAGGGTAGGAGCACATAAAATCCAGTGACTGCTAAAGCTCACAGGCCAGCCTGGCATTGTATTTCCTGCTACATCGAAAAGGTAAACCCTGCCGTTATTCGGCACGCCTCCAGTCACCTGAACAATGCCAACAAAGCCAGTTCCATTCATCACCGCTACAGATGGTGGATAGATAGGAGTGCCAGTCAAAGGTACACTCCAAAGTAATTGACCAGCCTGGTTAAATACCCGCAGGGCATTCAGTGAAGCTACAAGAATCTCCTGCTTACCGTCACCATTTATATCATGCAGGGTGAGATTACGGAAATTTTTGAAATTCGGATGGGCCGGTATCTTTTTTGGAAATCCGGGCATCTGATTGATCGATCTGGTAGGCTCGGCGCGAAGGTCTGCCGCGGCATCTGCCGGCAGCTCGCGAACCAATACGCGACCATCTTCACCCAGATAAGCTTGCTTTACTTGAGCTGTGGCGGTCGTAACCAGCAAAACAAAGAGAATTGTAATGATTTTTCTCATGGTTTATTGGATATGGTTAAACGTTAAAAGCAAATGTATGACAATCGAAGTTTAAAAACCATTTTAAAAAGTTAAAGGTGAGAAAAATGAAGCTGATGAAACCCAATCCGGTCATGAACTTCTCACCGAAACCGTTTGCAATGTCGCAAACCTTGCTCGGTAATGCTTTCAACAAAGCCCTAACACATATTGATTTACTTTTGTATTAAGAGAAAAATTTCGTAAATAATTGATTATGAGTGTTAAAGAAAAAATTTACCAGCTCTGGTCAGCGCTATACCCTGCGCAAGGCACTGAGCATCTGGACGCTTTTCTGGCAGGGCTGCAACCTGCTTCAGCGAATCAAAGCGATGATGAAGCCCAATGGTACAAGGATGCCATCGTTTACTCGGTATATGTGGATCTGTATGCCGGTAATTTTGATGGTTTGACAGGTAAACTCGATTATTTGCAAAGCCTGGGTGTTAGCTGCCTTTGGCTGTTGCCCATTTTGGACAGCCCTATGCGCGATGCCGGTTTCGACATTCGTAACTACGACCTCATCCGTCACGACCTGCTCGGCCTCGAACCTGGCTTCACCCGCGAGCAGCAGGAAGCCGTCTTCGGCAAATTCCTCAACGAGGCTCATGCGCGTGGCATAAGGGTCATCTTTGATATTGCCATCAACCATTGTTCTGAAGAGCACCCCTGGTTTCAGGAAGCGCTCAAGGGCGAGGACAACCCCTACCGCGACTACTTTATCTGGAGCAAAGACCCCTCCAAGTACGCCGATGCGCGCATCATCTTCAAGGGACTTGAGGAAAGCAACTGGGAAAAAAGGGGCGATTGGTATTTCTTCCACCGTTTCTTCAACTTCCAGCCCGACCTCAACTACCGCAATCCCAGGGTGCTGCTCGAGATGACCAAAAACATGCTTTACTGGCAGCAGATAGGTGTGGACGGATTCCGTGCCGATGCAATACCATATCTGTGGAAAGAAGTTGGTACCGATTGCGAGAACCTGCCTCAGACCCACCTTTTGGTGAAATTTTTCAGGGCAGTGCTTGACTATGTAAAGCCCGGCACCCTCCTGCTGGCCGAGGCCTGTCAGAAGCCTGCCAAGGTGGTGGCCTATATGGGCCAGGGCGACGAATGCCATGCTGCCTATCATTTCCCTGTAATGCCAATGTTCTACAAATCCATTGCCATGCAATCGGGGCAACCCATCAGAAATATACTCAGCCCGCAAGTAACACCTCCAATCCCCGAAACTGGCCAGTGGTTCACTTTCCTTCGTTGCCACGACGAACTCAGCCTCGAATTAGTTTATGTTTCTGAAGAAGACCGTAAGTATATTCACGAAAACTATTGCCACGAGCCACAGTGGAATTTCCGCATGGGCGAGGGCATCTCGGCCCGGCTTGCCAACTTATTTCAATTCGACGAGCGTCGTATCGGTTTGGCCTATAGCATGATGTTTTCGCTGCCCGGAACACCGGTCATTTATTATGGGGATGAATTCGGAAAGGAAAACGACGAGAACTACTACCGTGAGATGATTGCCCTTACCGGCAAAGACGACTCCCGTTTTCTGGTGCGTGGAAAAATCAACTGGGCCCTGCGTGAAAAACAACTCGCCGACCCCGATACTTTCAATGCAAAAGTATTTAACCGCATCCGCGCTATGCTGGCGGCCCGCAAACAATTCAAGGCTTTTGGCCGGGGCAGCATCAGCTTTGCCGAAGTGACCAACCATGCCGGTGAGCCGCTTGATGAAGTGCTGGCTTATTTCAGGGAACTGGAAAACGAAATGCTGCTCATCGTTCAGAACCTTTCTGACAAAGCAGTTACAGTACTGCTTCCCCATGCAGGTTTTTGCAACGACCTGCTGAGTGACCGTGAGGCAGGAGGTGCTCCTTTTGTCATCGAACCCTACGGATATCACTGGTTTAACTGTCAAAACAACTGAAAATATGCATAACCGACGCTTCGACGCCGTAATTTTCGACCTGGATGGGGTGATCACCAAGACCGCCCTGGTGCACAGTGCTGCGTGGAAAAAAATGTTTGACGACTTCCTGCAGCATCATGCCACAAAATCCGGAACAGCTTTCAGGGAATTCACGCACAAGGATGATTATCTGCCCTTTGTTGATGGCAAACCACGCTACAAGGGTGTAGCCGATTTTCTCGATAGCCGTGGCATCAGCCTTCCCTATGGTGAACCCACTGATGCTCCATCTTTTGAAACCGTCTGCGGTTTGGGCAACCTAAAGAACGACGCCTTCAACGAGGTGCTCCGCCGCGATGGGGTCGAAATGTACGAATCTACAGTCAAGATAATGAAGCAGCTGCGTGCCGAAGGTTTGCGTGTGGGTGTGGCCTCGTCGAGCAAAAACTGCGAAGCTGTACTGGAAGCAGCCGGATTGCTGCATTTGGTCGAAACCCGGGTAGATGGCGTAGTTTCGGCCGAAATGGGCCTCCATGGTAAACCCGAACCCGACATTTTCACCACGGCGGCCGCCAATCTGGGCTGCCAGCCCGAACGCTGTGTGGTGGTCGAAGACGCCGTATCTGGCGTGCAGGCCGGCCGTGCAGGCAACTTCGGTCTGGTGCTCGGCATTGCCCGCGAAGAAAACGAAAGCGAATTATACGCCAACGGTGCCGACATCGTTGTAGAAGAC
>DAIOUP010000042.1:0-9452 GCA_036759465.1 Bacteroidales bacterium | reverse complement strand
AATAGGCTCCTTCGGCAAGGCTCTGGGCTTTGTCGGCAACGTCCTGAATCGAAAAGGCATGCTGGGTTACAAAGCGGTTCTTCACCTTGTTGAGCTCACGGTTCGTGGCCAAAGAATCGCGGATGTGGCCCAATTCGTCGTTAATGGCATTCTCGGCACGCTCGAACGAAACACCTGAATTGAGTTTTCCGCTGATGATAAACATACCGGGATGCTCATCACCCGAAACAGAGGCACTCACCTCGGCAAACAGGTTTTGCTGCTTCACCAGTCGGGTAAACAGACGGGATGAATAGCCTGAACCCAGCAGATCGGACAATAAATCGCCAGTGTAGTACTCAGATGTGTAGCGACCGGGCATCGGCCAGGTTTTGTAAATCACCGCATTGGGCACATTAGCCTGATGATAGAGACTACGGGCTTCGGCTTGTGGCGGCTCGGCAGGTACTTTCCTGTCGGGAACATCGCCCGAGGGTATAGGACCAAACCATTTTTCAGCGAGCGCAAATACCTTTTCGGGTTTCATATTGCCGGACACCGCCATCACGGCATTGGCCGGATGGTAGTGCTTTTTGAAAAAGGCCTTTACATCATCCAGTTGTGCATGCTCAATATGCTCGGGCTTCATGCCAATGGTGGGCCAGCGGTAGGGATGTGTGGTGTAAGCCAAAGGTCGCAGCAACAGCCAGATATCCCCATAAGGCTGATTCAGATAGTTTTGCCGGAATTCTTCAACCACCACCCCTCGTTGCACTTCAAGGCTTTTTTCCGAAATAGCCAGTCCCAGCATGCGGTCCGACTCGAGCCAAAATGCTGTTTCGGCATTGGAAGCAGGCAGCGTGAGATAATACGAAGTGAAATCGCTGTTGGTGAAAGCATTGTTGGTGCCACCGGCCATCTGCAGAGGTTCGTCGTAGCGCGGAATGTTAACCGATCCCCCAAACATGAGGTGTTCGAACAGGTGCGCAAAGCCCGTCCTGTCGGGGTCTTCGTCGCGCGAGCCTACACGGTAAATGACATTCATCGAGAGCAATGGACTTTGCGGGTCGTAGTGTGCAAGCACATTAAGCCCATTGGCGAGGATATGCGTTTCGTAGTGGAGCATGCAGCCGGCAAGGTGTTTTACGGCGACAAAGATAACCGGCCCTGAGCAATTCCGTAACGATCAGAGTTGAGGTATAGGGGGTAGATATTGCAAGTATTTTGCTGACAGTAAATTAGGATAGGTGGATTAGCGTTATTTCCCTTAGGTTTTTTGCCTAATTTTGTCTCATGAAATAATCTTTACATCACGAAGAAGACATTAACACAGTATGAAACGCGACGAAAAAGTATTCGACCTGATCCGTCAGGAAAAGGAGCGTCAGATGCACGGCATCGAATTGATTGCTTCCGAAAATTTTGTGAGCGAACAAGTGCTTGAAGCCATGGGTTCGGTGCTCACCAACAAATACGCCGAGGGCTATCCGGGCAAACGTTATTACGGCGGTTGTGAAATTGTTGACCAGACCGAGCAGCTGGCCATCGACCGTGCCTGCGAGCTTTTCGATGCCGAATATGCTAATGTGCAGCCCCATTCGGGCGCCCAGGCCAATATGGCCGTATTTCTGGCCTGTCTGCAGCCGGGCGATACATTTATGGGACTCGACCTTTCGCATGGCGGTCACCTCTCGCACGGCTCGCCTGTCAATTCAAGCGGTATCCTATACCGTCCGGTGGCCTACACCCTCGACGAAAACACAGGACTCATTGACTACGACAAGATGGAAGCCCTTGCACTCAAGGAAAAACCCAAACTCATCATTGCCGGTGCCTCGGCTTACTCTCGCGACTGGGACTACGAACGCATGCGCGACATTGCCGACCAGGTGGGCGCTATCCTCATGGCCGACATCTCGCATCCATCGGGCCTCATCGCCCGCGGCTTGCTCGAAGATCCCATAGAGTTTTGCCACATTGTAACTACCACCACGCACAAAACCTTGCGCGGGCCGCGTGGCGGGCTTATCCTCATGGGCGAAGACTTCGAAAACCCCTGGGGACTCGCAACGCCCAAAGGCGAGATCAAGATGATGTCCAGCCTGCTCAACTCGGCTGTATTTCCTGGCATTCAGGGCGGCCCGCTCGAACATGTGATTGCCAGCAAAGCAGTTGCCTTTGGCGAAGCCCTTACCGATGAGTATTTCGAATACATCCTTCAGGTGAAGAAAAATGCCGAAGTCATGGCTAAAGCCTTTATAAGCCGGGGCTACCATGTGGTTTCCGACGGAACCGACAACCACCTGATGCTTATCGACCTGCGAAAGAAATTCCCTGAAATTACCGGTAAGGCAGCCGAAAATACCCTGGTAAAAGCGGATATTACTCTCAACAAAAACATGGTACCCTTTGATAGCCGCTCGCCTTTCCAAACTTCAGGCATACGCGTGGGCACACCGGCCATCACCACCCGCGGCCTCAAAGAGCAGCACATGGAACCCATTGTGGCCCTTATCGACGAGGTACTCACCAACATCAACGACGAAGCTAAAATTAGAAGCGTTAAGGCAGAAGTGAACCGTATGATGGAAGCATTTCCGCTTTTTGCTTGGTAAAAAAACAGGAATGTGATAATTATTAAAACAGGCATCTGATTCAGGTGCCTGTTTTTTGTTATGGTTAACATCTTAATTCCGAGTGATTTACTACTATTACTGAAATCCTCCAACCCATGAAATTCCAACAGCCAAATCAATAAACTCACTCAAAACACTCAAAAGATGGACCTCAAAAAATCGTTCTCAACTCACCAACGAACAACTGCGGAAGAAGCGAAAAGAGCTAAAAAACAATAAAATAATCGACCGCTTTATTGTTGGCTTTACCATATGTATTTTCATTTATGCGCTGATCAACAGCGGTTTAGGCTTCTTTACTTTCTTTCCGCTGATCATTGGCTACCAGTTTGTTAAGAAATCGCAAAGCGAAAAGCTATTGGAACATGAAGTCGAAAAGGAAGTCAAGGCCAGGGGATTAAGTCTGTAATCATGAAGACCAAACTATCAGCGGAATATCGGAGTCCTCAGAAAGGATGTTTTGCTACAAATTTAATCCCTCACGCAATACCGCCTGATGAGGGCATAGGCCTGCGGGATGCCTTGCTCGCCGGCCTTGGATAAGTCGCGGCATGCCAGGCGGTTTTCTGAAAGGAATAGTAAAACCAGAGCGCGATTGTACCAGCTTTCGCCCAGCGAAGGATCAAGGGCCAGAGCATCGCTCAAGGCGTCGATGGCAGGGTGATATTGCCCTGAAAGCAAAAGCATAAAACCAAGATTGTGATAAAGAAAAGCGGTTACGGCTGGCTTTTTGCCAGGCCTTTTCAATTCGTTGATCGCCGTTGTGTAGTCGGGTTGGTAGGCTGAGGCTGTTGGTTCGGTTGGACTCACACTGTTTGAAATGCTCACCTGAAGCGGTAGCTGAGCCTCCGATTTAAGCTCTTCCATTAAAAACATCACCACCGCTTTGTTGATCTGGGCTGAAATGTAAAGAGCCGAGCTGTTGCCAATCATCTCAAGCCATGCCAGGGCCTTGCTGTAATTGCTTCGCGCAAGTTCACTTAATCCAAGTTTAAATAAGTCAATATCGCTGTCTGGCATGGGGTTTTGATTGTTTGCTACAATACTGTCCTGCACCCGAAGATTCTCTGGCGCAATCCATCCGAAAACAAACTGTTGGCCATAATTCAGGTCGAGGCTGGCTGTGAATGCGTCCCGGCGTAAACCATTTTCTTTGCCACGGATGGCCAAGTTGACCACATAAAGCCCGAAAGGCCTGATCTCTTGCTGTTTAAACTGTGGCCTTGATGCCAGTGCCGGCCCGGCAAATTCCGACTCCAGCCGCATGATTTTCCTGAACCAAAGCGAGTCGTTGCGAAAAGGGCTGTAGGGCACGTCGGGTTTGTACTGTTCTTCGAGCAGTCGGGTTGCGGTCCGACGGTCTTCGTTGGCCTCCTTACGCCTGCCAAGCGCCTGTCGTGCCTCTGCGCGATTGATCCATGCCGCCACAAATCCGGGAAAAAGAGTAATAGATCGTGAAAAGTCCGCTTCTGCTGCCGTAAAGGCATCGATCTTCAGCTGAGCGACTCCGCGGTTGAACCAGCTCAATATATGGGTGGGCTGCTGGCTAAGTACCTGCCCAAACAAACTGATGGCTTGCTTGTAGTCTTTCAACTGACTGTATATCAGTGCTCTGTTATAAAGAGCCAGGGTGTTGCCGGACTCAAGCTGATTTACCTTTTCGAGCGAGCGGAGGGCACCGGTGGTGTCGCCCATTTCCAATTCAACCAGAGCACGTTGGAAGAAAACAATAGGTTCGTCAGGGTGAATGCGTTGCAAGGCATCAAAATCTTCGAGCGCTTCGGTCATTCTGCCTGTTTCGGTTTTAAGCAGCGCAAGACGCATGCGGGCATCGAGCGAAAAGAAGTCGTATTGCACGGCCATGGACATATCGCTAAGGGCTTGGTCGGTGTTGCCAAGCATCTTGGCGGCCATGCCTTTTTTAAGCCAGGCCTCGGCCAGACGTGGCTGTATGGTGAGCGCCATACGGTATTCTTCGGTGGCTTCGGCTGGTTTGTTCATATTGAGCAGGGCGTCGCCCATGGCCAGCCTGAGGCCGGCATCGTAGGGATCGAGCTCGAGGGCTTTTCGGAAATCGTAAAGCGCATCGTAGTAATTGGCCAACCTCAGACGGGTAAGCCCACGATAGTGAAACGACCTGATGTGAAGCGGATGCAGCCGGAGGGCCTCCGAAAAATCGCTTTCGGCACCGGAAAAGTCGCCCAGGTTGTATTTGGCCACACCACGCAAAAACCAGGGCTCAAATAGGTCGGGGCGCACACCAATGGCTGTATTGAGGCTTCGCAGGGCATCGGTAAAACGTTCCTCACTCAGCTCGAAACGGGCCAGTTGAATGAATGCGCGATGATTAACCTGAGCTCTGGAAGTGAGTGGTAGAAGAAAAAGCAGCAATAAAAAACTTTTGCGGAACATCAGGCTGCGGGCTCGCCTTTGGTTTTTAAAACGAGCCTGATGTCGCTCATAACCATTTGTTTATCCACGGCCTTGCACATATCGTAAACCGTTAGCAAAGCCACATTTACCGCCGTAAGTGCTTCCATCTCCACGCCCGTTGGGCCAGTGCAGCGCGTGGAAGCGACAACCCTGACACCATCAATCCTGAGTTCGGCCTTCACACTGATATGGCTCAGCTGCAGCGGATGACAAAGCGGAATCAGGTTGGCTGCTTGCTTAGCTGCCTGTATGCCGGCAATTTCAGCTATGGCGAGCACATCGCCCTTTTTCATCTGGTTTTGCCTGATAAGCTCAATGGTTTCGGGCATGAGCCTGATGAAACCTTCGGCTTCGGCATGTCGCTCAACGGCCGGTTTGGCGCTCACATCAACCATGCTGGCCTTGCCTTTGTCGTCGGTATGTGTAAGTTTAGCCATGTTTAGTGTTTCAACTAAAACGGTATTCGAAAGTCAATGTTTTATCCGCCAATGTTGTTAAATTGATTTTTATGGTTTACCGAACCGCAGGCGGGTTTGTTGTTCAGGGCAGCTTCAAAGGCTTTTTCGATTCCAAAAGTCCTGACATTGTAGGCCAGATCGCTGAAAAGACAGGGCTTTAGGTCGCCATTGGCTGTCAGTCGCATGCGGTTGCAGCTGGCACAACGACCGCCATCGCCGCCGATGACTTGTGAAAACTGTCCGGTTTCGAGGTTCATTTCCTTGATAAATCGCAGTTGCAAACCCTCTTGCCTGCAAAATTCCTTCACTGCCTTGGCATCAGGTTCGTCCGGACTTTTGTTAATGACGCAGTTGATTTTAATGGGCTCAAGACCAGCCTTACGCGCTGCCGCAATGCCCCGAAAAACGTCTTCAAGATGGCCAACCCTGGTTATTTGCCTGAAACGCCCGGGGTCAACGCTGTCCAGACTAATGTTAACACGCTGTAATCCAGCTGATTTAAGGTCGTGTGCAAAGCGATTGAGAAACACCCCGTTGGTGGTCATGGCCAATTCCCTGAGGCCAGGGATTGCGGCCAGCATCTTCACAAGTTCCACAATGTTTCTCCGCACCAAAGGCTCACCTCCGGTGATGCGCACTTTGTTCACCCCTTGCGATACGGCATAACGTACCACCTCGGCGATCTCTTCAAACGTAAGTACCTCGCTATGAGGGAGGGGCGTAATACCACATTCGGGCATGCAATAGGTGCACCGCAGGTTGCAGCGGTCCGTTACCGAAACCCTCAGGTAGGTGATTTTTCGCTTAAAAGAGTCGTACATCGGCCTTTTCTCCGGCTTTGATTTCCTTTGCGCCCGCCGCAATGCTCATTAATCCATGCGCCTCCGACAGGGCATTAATGTGCGCCGAACCATGATAGTCGAGCGGCTGTATGCTTCCGTCGGCTTCGATACGCACCGGTACAAACAGCAGACGTTCAGCGTTTTTCCTGCTGAAATCTACTGCAAGCGGCAATTTTACCACGGGTGCAATGTAGTTGTGGCCCATAAGATGGTAGAGCAAAGGCATGCCCAGCAACCTGAAAATGTTGTGCGACGAAACCGGATTGCCCGGTAATGCGAGTATGAATTGACTGCCCGAGCTGGCAAAAACGGTCGGACGGCCGGGCTGCACGGCCAACGACTTGAAGAGTATGTTAAAACCAAGCCTTTGAAGTACTTTGGGCACGTAGTCGTAGTCGCCCATGGATATGCCGCCGCTGAGTAGTAGTACGTCGCTGGTTTGCAGTGCTTTGGCCATCATGCTTTCGGTTTCGGCTTCGCGGTCGGGGATAATGCCGCCAAAAACAGGGTCGAGCTGCATCTGCTGCAGCAAGGCCAAAAGCTGACTGCTGTTGGCATCGCGTATCTGCCCTTCGGAGGGTATAGCTTCGGGTGAAACAAGCTCGTCACCTGTCGAAAATACGGTCACGGCCGGTCGTCTTGCAACGATTAGTTCACTCGCACCGACGCTGGCCGCAACAGCCAGGTGCGAAGGCCTGAGCAATGCCCCTTTGGTCAGTACTATATCGCCCCGGTGGATGTCTTCGGCTTTTTTGGCAATGTTGCTCTTTTTAGGCCTTATTTCGACAACGATCTTGCTTTCGGCATCCAGTCGAGTGTGCTCTACCATCACCACGCAATCGGCACCTTCGGGCACTTTGGCGCCGGTCATGATTTTGGTGCATTGTTCAGGCCCCACGGGATGCGAAGGCACTGATCCTGCTGCAACAGTTTCGATGAGCTGCAGGGGCTTTTCCAGGTCGGCCCAACGGCAGGCATATCCGTCCACCGAAGCCTTGTCGAAGGGCGGCATGTCCATATCGCTGTGAACATCCTGGGCCAGGATGCGTCCTACGGCCTTGTGAAGACCAACAACTTCCGTGGGAAGGGTATATTGAACTGATTTCAAAAGCGCGAGCGCTTCGTCGAGCAAAAGCATCACTTTTTTTACCTGCAAAGGTAGCGCTTGCTGACTTATCGGGCTCAGCTCAGTATACTCTCGAAGGTTTCGTGGTCGAAATTGAAGCCAAACATAAAAATGGCTGCCAGCACCGCAAGCGAGGCCAGTAATAGGATAATTAATACAATGCCGTTGATTATAAAATAATTGCCTATGTTTTGCATAGCTTCTTCCAAAGCGTACCGGTCGCCGTAGCTTGTTGCCGTTTTTGCCTTGCTTGCCGCCTTTACCAGCAGATAACCCATCCAAATGGGCAGCCAGGCAACGATAATTCCGATGATCGACATGGCGGTCATAACACCGTAAATGATGGCGGCAATGCCAAGAAACTTCATCCAGCTGGCATAGCGCGAAAGGCTGAAACTGACTTCCCTGATCAGGTTCTGTTCTTGTAAATTATTGGAATCCATTGTTTTGATTGTTTGATGAACAAGTAAGGATTTGACTCGGTCTAATTTAGGTAATTTCGCAAATGTAAAATGCAGTTATGACGGCGGAAAAAGAAGGTTATATCCGGTCGGTAAACATTTCTCTTGCAAAGGGAACAGTAAAGCAACCAGTGCCCGAGATCCGACTATTCGAAAAGGGCGTGGAAGGCGATGCACATTCGGGTAGCTGGCATCGGATGGTGAGTTTGCTTGGCGTTGAGAGCTATGAAAAATTCAGTGCAGAGGCCGGCCGCTCTTTCAAGTTTGGAGATTTTGCAGAGAATATCACCACCGAAGGACTTTTGCTTTACGAAACAGTTCCTTTCGACCGCTTGCTTTTCGATGAGGCCGTGCTGGAAATCACGCAGATAGGCAAAAAATGTCATGGCAAGGGATGTGCCATTTTCAACGAAGTGGGCAATTGTGTGATGCCCAAAGAAGGGATTTTTGCTCGTGTGCTCAAGGGAGGCACGATAAAGGCAGGAGATGGTTTCACATATCAGCCAAAAATTTTCAAGGCAAGGGTGATCACCCTTTCCGACAGGGCAAGTCGGGGAGAATATGACGACCTGAGCGGGCCGGAGGTGCAGCGCCTGTTGTCCGATTTTTTTACGGCCAATGGCTGGAAAGCCGACATTGGAAGGGTGGTCATTCCCGACGATGCTGCGCTCTTAGCCATGCAATTTGAGGAAACCAGGCAACAACAATACGACCTTGTTATTACCACCGGCGGCACGGGCATTGGCCCCCGCGATATTAGTCCGGATGTAGCCAAACAGTTCATCGACAAAGAGATACCTGGCATCATGGAGCACATTCGTTGGAAATTTGGACAAGAGAAACCTCAGGCTTTGGTAAGCCGGAGCGTGTGCGGAACTATGGATCAGACCCTGCTTTTCATTTTGCCGGGGAGTGTGAGGGCTGTTAAAGAGTATATGGAAGAGATTAATAAATCGCTCAAGCACCTGATGTTCATGCTCAAAGGTATTGACCTTCATTAACATAGCTTTGTGGATTAAAATTTCTGGTTTACGATTCCAGCCCACCGATTCGATGTAGTTTTGAATACTTATGATCAGAAAAATTGCTAAACATCTTTCGCGCTTTAAATACGTCTACACCCTGCTGGCTTTTGTGGTGTGGATGATTTTTTTCGACCAGAATAGGGTGGAGCATTATCTGAGATTGCAAAACAGCTACAACAACCTCATCCGCCAAAAGCAATACTATCAGAAAGAAATCAAGGCCAACCAGGATGAGCTAAGCCGCCTGCGCTACGACACGGCTTATATGGAAAAGGTGGCCCGCGAAAAATACCTGATGAAACGTCCCGGAGAGAAGATTTATGTGATGGCCCGGGAGAAATAGCATCCCTTCGTTTCCTTTTCGTTAATTATTGCAAATTCGGCTGCAAACGGCTTATTTTTTGCAACCTGAAGGCATGTTTAGTGTTCTTGATCAAAAAGGAGATTGCATCATGCTTTACTATTTTGAAAATATCGTGCGCAGGATAAGAA
>DAIOUP010000041.1:0-9541 GCA_036759465.1 Bacteroidales bacterium | reverse complement strand
ACGTAGATGAGCTTACCGGAGCCATCGAAAAACTGATAAACACCTGGCACTTCCAGTAGGTGATCTACCAAAAGGCTTTTTGCAGGCGATACGCTTTTCTTCGATGTCTCAGCGACATTGGGGTTCAGGCTTGAGAGTCTGCGGAATAGTTCGAGTGTGGCATGGGCATCGCCTGCAGCCCGATGACGACTTGCGTAATTGATTTGCAAAGCATTACAAAGTTTGCCCAATCCATAACCCGGCATGCCCGGCATCAGTTTGCGCGCCAAACTCACCGTATCGAGTGTTTTGCGCTGATAATCATAACCGAGGCTCTTGAACTCAGCCTTTAAAAAACTGTAGTCGAAACGGACATTGTGGCCAACAATAATGCAATCATCGGTTAGTTCAACAACTTGTCGTGCAATTTCATAGAATTTGGGAGCTCCGGCCACCATTTGGTTGTTGATCCCTGTGAGTTTAGTGATAAAGTAGGGAATTGGGGTTTCGGGATTAACAAGCGAAACAAACTCATCTACAAGCTGTTGTCCATCGAAAATCAAAATGGCAATTTCAGTAATACGCCCAAGCCCGGCGCTAAGTCCGGTAGTTTCGATATCGACGATTGCATAGCGCTCGCTCATAGTGATTATTCCGTGCAAATTTCGATAATTAATTTAGCTGCTCATGCGACAAAAAAGCCGCTCCCACAGCGGAAGCGGCTTTAACTAAGTTATGTCAGTTGCTTAAAAGCAATAACGGTTTTCTTCGATAAGCTTGTCGGCAATGCGTCTGCGCGAATCTTTGACATTAACTGCAGGGATATTGCAAAGTTTGTTGAGCGCAACTACATGATCTTCAACAGCATCCTGAGGCAGGAACGAAACCATTGCATCTTTTCCGGCCTTAAGAACGGCCGAGGCAACGTCGTGTGTAAGTACATCCAGAATATCACGGTAGATGGCGGCATATTCGCCGCCCTTCATCTGCTCAAGCTTATTTACCCTCAGCATTGTTGATTCCAAACCGTAGATCTGCATAAGCATATCCGATAGGTTCATCAGAATTTCTTCCTCATCGGCGAGCTTTCTTCCAAATGCTTCCGAAATGCCGGGGATCAGCATGAGTGCAGCCTTTTTAAGGTTCTCAACAACAGCCTCTTTGGTTTCGAAATATCCCTTGTTCGTCAACGATGCTGCTTCGTGCCGCGATTCGCAGGCAATACGTGCCTGTTCGAACAGGCTGATTTCGTTTTTCATGCCCTTTTTCAGCAGGGTGTCAACGGCAAGCAGGCGGTTGATCTCGTTCGTGCCTTCGAAAATCCTGTTGATGCGAGAGTCGCGGTAGGCCCTGTCAACAGGTGTCTCCGACGAGAATCCCATACCTCCGTAAATCTGAACGGCCTCATCCACCACAAAATCAAGGGCTTCAGAACCATACACTTTTAGCAGTGCGCATTCAATGGCATAATCGGCTACACCTTCGATATTGGCCCGACCATGTTCAATACCCTGCGACTTCATCAGTGCAATATTGTCCTGAATGTCTTTGCTGGCACGGTAAATAGCCGATTCGGTGGCAAATGTGCGCACCACCTGCTGGGCCAGTTTGTGCTTAATTGCCCCAAACTCTGCTATGGCTTTGCCAAACTGCCTGCGTTCGTTGGCATAGTTTACTGAGTGCAGAATTGCGCGTTTTGCACCACCAACAACGGTAGCGCCGAGTTTTATCCTGCCAAGGTGAAGTATGTTCAAAGCAATGCGGAAGCCTTCGCCACGCTTACCAAGCAGATTTTCTGCAGGAACTTTAACATCATTATAAAAAATTTGCCTGGTGGAGGAGCCTTTGATACCCATTTTCTTTTCTTCCGGGTTCATGCTCACCCCGTCCCATTTACGTTCCACAATGAAGGCGCTGAGTACGCGGTCGTTTTCAATTTTGGCAAACACAGTCTGTACATCGGCAAAACCGCCATTGGTGATCCACATCTTCTGTCCGTTGAGGATATAATAGGTGCCATCGGCTGAGGGAACCGCCTTTGTGCGTCCTGAATTTGCATCGGAACCAGCGCCAGGCTCGGTGAGGCAGTAAGCCGCCATCAGATCGCCCGATGATAGCGAGGGTATATACTTGGCCCTTTGTTCGTCGTTGCCGTAGTAGAGTATGGGCAAAGTGCCAATACCCGTATGTGCCATAATGGCAACAGAATAGGAGTGAGCCGCACCCAATACCTCGTTGGCGCGCATGACGGTGAGGAAAGGTTGTTCAAAACCACCATATTCTTCAGGCACGGCCAAACCCAGCAAGCCCAGCTCACCGGCTTTTTTCAGCAAGCTTGCCATCAGGCCCTCTTCCTGATGATCGATCCGCTCAAGATTAGGAAAAATCTCGGTGTCGAGAAAATCCTGACAGGTCTGGGCTATCATATTGGTTTGTTCGTCAAATTCCTCAGGAATAAAAACATCCTGAACGTCAACCTTGGTGATTAAGAACTCACCGCCTTTCAGTTTGGGTATCACACTCATATTCTATGGTATTGTTAGCAGGCAAACATAACCAATTTTGTCCATATTTATCCGCTGCACTCCCGGTGAGCCGCTATTTAGACTTCCTCTAAAGAAAAACAGGTCTGCCAGCTTTGGCAGACCTGTTTTACAATTCTGATTTTAAAGAAATTAAATCCTCATTACGCTGGCGTTTCTTCGGCAGCTACGGCCGAGTCGGGCTTCAAGACCGTGATGTGCATATCCTGCGATTCAGCGATATAATCAAGGATAAGCCGATCGCCGGCTGTGAGCTTGGTTCTGATGATTTCCTCGGCCAAAGGGTCTTCCACATATTTTTGGATGGCGCGCTTGAGCGGCCTTGCTCCAAATTGCTCGTCCCAGCCTTTTTCGACGATGAAGTCCTTGGCTTTTTCAGTAAGCTCGAGCACATAGCCCATTTCGACTACACGGCGATAAAGATGGCCGAGTTCGATATCGATAATCTTGTGAATGTCTTCGCGTTCGAGCGACTCGAACACTACAACATCATCAATCCTGTTCAGAAACTCAGGTGCAAATGCCCTGCGCAAGGCGGTTTCGATCACACCCTGGGCAAAAGCGGTTTTGCTGCTTTTTCGGGCAGTAGTACTGAACCCAACACCTTGACCGAAATCCTTGAGCTGACGCGACCCGATGTTGGAAGTCATGATAACGATGGTGTTCTTGAAATCAACTCTACGGCCAAGGCTGTCGGTGAGCACGCCATCGTCGAGCACCTGCAACAGGAGGTGAAACACATCCGGATGGGCCTTCTCGATTTCGTCGAGCTGTACGATAGAGTAAGGTTTACGTCGCACTTTTTCGGTGAGCTGGCCGCCTTCTTCATAACCAACATAGCCGGGAGGTGCACCAACGAGTCTCGATACGGCAAATTTTTCCATGTATTCGCTCATGTCGATGCGCACAAGTGCATCCTCGCTGTCAAAGAGGTATTTTGCCAGCACTTTGGCCAGATAAGTCTTTCCAACCCCTGTTGGACCAAGGAAAATGAAGGTTCCTATAGGCTTGCTGGGATCTTTTAGACCGGCCCTGTTCCTACGAATTGCTTTAACCACCTTTTTTATGGCTTCGTTCTGTCCAATAACAGAGCCCTCAAGCTCCGATTCCATGGTCATCAGGCGGTCGCTTTCGTTCTGGGCAATACGTTGAACCGGAATTCCGGTCATCATAGCCACTACCTCAGCCACATTTTCCTCCGAAACGATCTCGCGGTGTATTTTCGAATCCTCTTCCCACTTGCGTTTTGCACGCTCGAGCTCTTCCGAAAGCTTTCTTTCCTTGTCGCGAAACATGGCCGCTTCTTCAAACTTCTGAATCTGAATGGCCTTGTTCTTTTTTTGCCGCGTTTCCTCAATATCCTGCTCAAGCTGGATAATTTCGGATGGCACGTTGATGTTGTTGATATGCACTCTGGCGCCGGCTTCGTCAAGAGCATCTATCGCCTTGTCAGGAAGATAGCGGTCCGAAATGTACCTGGTTGTCAGCTTAACGCAGGCATCGATAGCCTCCGGCGTGTATTTAACAAGGTGGTGATCCTCATACTTTTCCTTGATGTTGTTCAAAATCTCCCTCGTTTCGTCGGGCGAAGTCGGGTCAACCATAATTTTTTGAAACCTGCGCTCAAGTGCGCCGTCTTTCTCAATATACTGACGGTATTCGTCGAGTGTGGTAGCACCAATGCATTGCAGCTCACCTCGGGCTAGGGCAGGTTTGAACATATTGCTGGCATCCAGCGATCCGCTGGCATTGCCTGCGCCTACAATGGTATGAATCTCGTCGATAAACAATATCACATCCGGATTTTTCTCCAGTTCGTTGAGCACAGCTTTCATACGCTCTTCAAACTGTCCGCGGTACTTGGTGCCTGCTACCAGCGACGCAAGGTCCAGCATGATAATGCGTTTATTGAACAACGCCCTGGATACTTTACGCTGAACTATACGCAAGGCAAGCCCTTCGGCTATAGCCGATTTGCCCACGCCCGGCTCCCCAATAAGAATTGGGTTGTTTTTCTTTCGCCGGCTTAGGACCTGAGCCACACGTTCAAGTTCGCGTTCACGGCCTACAATGGGATCGAGGCGGCCTTCTTCGGCGGCTTTTGTCAGATCGCGGCCAAAGTTGTCGAGCACAGGTGTTTTCGACTTGCTGTCTGCCTGACGTTTTTGCTGACCGCCGGTTGCCCGTGGTTCATCTTCTTCCTCCGAAGGGTCGTTGTATTCCGCTTTGGGTTGATCTTTCCGTATCTCATTGCCTGTGGTCATGAACAACAATTCGTTTCTGAACGACTCATAATCAACGCCTTGCTCATCAAGGCGCTGACTTACAATGTTGTTCTTGTCACGAAGTATTGCCAGCAGGAGATGTTCAGGGTGAATGATATCGCTTTTCAGTTCCTTGGCAGCAATGTAAGTGAATTTTAGAGCCCTTTCGGTTTGCTTCATCAGCGGAATGTTGCTGTTGGGAATGTTGTTCACTTCCTCTCCGCGTATGGCAGTCTCAATTCTCTTCCTAAAAGCTTGAATATCAACGCCGAGATACTTGAGCACCTGCAAGGCTTTACTGTCACCTTCGCGCACAATACCAAGGAAAAGATGCTCCAGACCGATGTAGCTGTTTCCCAGTCGAACCGCTTCTTCGTGGCTGAAACTCAGTATATCTTTCACCTGAGGTGAGAATTTTGCATCCATATTTAACATGTCTTTTTACTTTCGGCTCAGTATGCCTGAATCAGGCATTTTGAGGCATGTTTCAAAAGTACCAACAAAAATCAGTCCAGATTTGTTCGCCTGACAAAATTATCAACACAGCCATGTTGAACCTGGCTGAAATGCCATTTCCTGTTGAGAACTTGGCAGTCTTTTAAGGAGAGGGCATTCAAAGAATTGTTACCTTTGCAAGTCTCTAAAAAACGACTTAAAACCCGGAATGGAAGAAGTATTCGAAGGAGAGAAAATCATCAGGGTTAATATTGAAAACCAGATGAAATCGGCCTACATCGACTATTCGATGTCGGTTATCGTTTCGCGCGCATTGCCTGATGTTCGCGACGGCCTGAAACCCGTACACAGACGTGTGCTTTTTGGCATGCTTGAGCTTGGCGTACTGAGCAACAGACCTTATAAAAAATCTGCCAGAATTGTTGGTGAAGTGCTTGGTAAATACCACCCTCACGGCGATTCTTCGGTTTATGATGCCATGGTGCGTATGGCCCAGGAATGGTCATTACGTTATCCGCTTGTCGATGGTCAGGGTAACTTTGGCTCAATCGACGGCGACAACCCCGCGGCAATGCGTTATACGGAAGCACGACTTCGCAAGATTGCAGAAGAGATGCTCGCCGACATTGACAAGGAAACAGTTGATTTTCAGTTGAATTTCGACGATACCCTGGAGGAGCCTACCGTACTGCCTTCGCTCATACCAAACCTGCTTGTCAATGGAGCCAGTGGCATCGCGGTTGGTATGGCTACCAATATGCCGCCCCACAATCTGTCGGAAGTGGTTGATGGTGTGGTTGCATACATTGACAAAAGGGACATCACTGTTGCCGAACTCATGGAATATGTCAAGGCACCTGATTTCCCGACCGGCGGCATCATATACGGTTATGAAGGCGTACGCGAGGCTTTCGAAACAGGCCGAGGTCGTATTGTCATGCGCGGTGATGCGACCATCGAAGAGCACGGCGGACGCGACTGGATTGTCGTATCTTCGATACCATACATGGTGAATAAGGCGGAGATGATTAAAAAAACCGCCGATCTCATAAACGACAAAAAGATTGAGGGCATCGTCGATATACGCGACGAATCGGACAGGACAGGTATGCGCATTGTTTACGAGCTGCGCAAGGACGCCGTTTCTAACGTGGTGCTCAACAAGCTTTATCAGATGACGCCGCTTCAGACCGCTTTCAGCGTAAACAATGTAGCGCTGGTTGCCGGAAGACCTAAGACGTTGAACCTGAAGGACCTCATCGTACATTTTGTCGAACACAGACACAATGTCGTTGTGCGCCGCACACGCTACGAGCTGAGTGAAGCTGAAAAACGCTCTCATATCCTTGAGGGCCTGCTCATTGCTCTGGATAATCTGGATGCAGTAATTGAGCTGATCCGCAAATCGCCAAATCCCGAAGCTGCCCGCACCGGGTTGATCGAAAGCTTCAATCTGTCGGAAATTCAGGCCAGAGCGATACTCGATATGCGACTCCAACGCCTTACCGGACTGGAAATTCAAAAAATCCGGGAAGAGTACGAAGAAGTGCAGGCAATGATTGCACGCTATCGCGAAATCCTTGGTAATGAAGCCCTTCAGTACGAAATCATCCGCAACGAGATGCTCGAAGTGAAGGCAAAATACGGTGACGAACGCCGCACAGCCATCGTTCACTCCGCCGAAGATTTCCGCATCGAGGATATGATTGCCGACGAATCGGTGGTGGTCACCATCAGCCATCTTGGTTACATCAAACGCACTCCGCTGAGCGAATATCGCAAGCAGAGCAGGGGAGGCAAGGGAGCCAAAGGGTCAGATGCCCGCGATGAGGATTTCATTGAACACCTCTTTGTGGCCACCAACCACAACTATATGCTTTTCTTTACCGAGAAGGGTAAGTGTTTCTGGCTCAGAGTGTTCGAAATACCAGAAGGTACTAAAACCAGTAAAGGACGCGCCATTCAGAACCTGATCAACATCGAACAGGACGACAAGGTGAAAGCCTATATCAATGTCCACGACCTGAAAGATCAGGACTATATCGACAACAATTTCATAATACTTTGCACACGCAAGGGAGTTATCAAGAAAACAAATCTTGAGGCTTATTCGCGTCCGCGCCAGTCGGGCATCAATGCCATCACGGTGCGCGAAGGCGACGAGCTGCTTGAAGCCCGTTTGACGAACGGAAAAAATGAAGTGATGATGGCATTGGCTTCAGGTCGGGCTATCCGCTTCAACGAAAGCACCGTACGTCCGATGGGCCGCAATGCCTCGGGCGTAAGAGGAATCAGCCTTGCCGGCGAGCAGGACAGGGTAGTGGGAATGGTTTGCGTTGAAAATACCGATGCCAACATTCTCGTTGTGTCGGAGAAAGGTTACGGAAAGCGCTCAATGCTTGAGGAATACCGAACCACCAATCGCGGGGGCAAAGGCGTGAAAACGATCAATGTCACCGAGAAAACCGGCGAGCTGATAGCCATGCTCGACGTGACCGACAAGGACGACCTGATGATCATCAACAAATCCGGAATATTAATACGAATTGGTGTGGATACGCTCAGGGTAATGGGACGTGCCACCCAGGGCGTTCGACTCATAAACTTAAAGCAGGGGGATGAAATTGCCGCTGTTGCAAAAGCCACTTCGGAGGAGGATGAAGTGATTGAGGAAGTAAACGGCGATATTGTTGATCTTGACCTCAATGAAACATCTGAATATCAAAGCGATAATCATTAGATGAATTCTTGGCACAATATATGCATAAAAAATTGTATTAACCCAAACCTATCCACAATGAAAAAGTTGTTCATTCTCTTGTTCTCATTTGCTCTGGGTCTGCAGGCTATGGCACAGAACTCCGAGCGGACGAGCGCCTTCATGTTCAATAAAAATCAACAGTATGACAAGGCGCGCGAAGCCATTGACAAAGCCATCAAGCACGAAAAAACGATCAACGATCCAAAAACATGGATGTATAGGGGCATTATTTACCTCAATATCGTTTTCTCGGAGCAATTTGCCAATCTCGATCCGCAGGCGCTCGAAAAAAGTCTCGAATCGTTTAAACGAGCCATTGAGCTCGACCCCACCGACAAAACCAAACAGATGGTCGAAATCAGACCACGCGTTGATGTCATCGGTCAGCAGTATTTCAGCATTGGTGTACAGGCATTTAACGAATCGGACTATAAGACTGCTGCCGTAGATTTTGCCAAAGCCTACGATGTAGCTAAAATCATCAACAAGGTTGACACCCTGGCACTTATCAATGCCGGATTAGCCTCGCTCCGCGCCGAAGATTTTCAAGCAGCGCTGGGTTATTATGACCAGCTAAAAGGAATCGGTTTTGATGAGCCTGAACTATACAGAAACGTTGCAGCTGCCTACAGAGGACTTGGAAATTCGGAAAAAATGTTTGAAACCATTCGCGCTGGACGCAGTAAATATCCTAACGATGCTGGCCTGCTGCTCGAGCAGATCAACGCTTATCTTTCCATCGGAGAGGGAAGTAAGGTGGTCGGCGACCTGAAAGAGTTGTTGAAGCAAGATCCGTCCAATTACTCCATATATTTCGTTTTGGGTACGCTATACGGTGATGACACAAAGCCGGACATGTACAATATGAACGAAGCGGCTATGTATTATAAAAAAGCCCTTGAGGTTGAACCCAACTACTATGATGCAGTGTACAACCTTGGAGCGCTTTACATTAACGAAGCCAATAAAATCCAGGTAAAAGCCAACGACTTGCCGCTGGACAAAGTAAAGGAATATGAGGCGCTCACCAAGGAAGCCGATGAGATCATCAGGCTTGCGCTGCCATATCTCGAAAAAGCCAATGAATTGCAGCCTGGCAACCCTGAAACAATATCAGTTTTGAAATCCGTTTACATTCGATTCAAAATGGATGATAAGGTTAAAAAACTGAACGAATAATAATCTAGTTACAGAAAGTATTCCAAAAACCCCTGTAGTTTCCTGCAGGGGTTTTTTGTATAAGGCAGGGAAGGACTGGATAGAATCGTATCAAGATCACCACGAAACAAGATATAAATTAAAATAATCTATTTAACATAATATAAATTATATTCAGTTTGATATTTTCAAAATTATCAAACACTACAGGAATTAGAAAAGATGCTGTCGAATAGTTATCTTCGCACAGCGCCAATACCATGTGCAGATGAGTCAGCTGATATCGAAAGAAAAGATTGAGGAAATCCGTGAAGCCATCGAGGCCAATCAGGTGAATTTTTTATTGGCCAGGCTCAATGAACTTTATCCTGCTGATATTG
>DAIOUP010000040.1:0-9552 GCA_036759465.1 Bacteroidales bacterium | reverse complement strand
GTCTAAACTGATCAGGGAATCGCCAATACTACTGAAGATGGTGTTGAGGAATTTTTCGCTTTCTCTGAGTACGTGGAGCATTTTCTTGTTCTGTTCCTGATCTGAAAGAATGATGCCCATGATTAGGGTGATGGCGGGATAGGCAAATAGAATTATTGGCCCCATCAGCCGAAAGGTCTCGCTTCGCAGGCCCGTTGGTAAAAAGGCCATTAGCGCGATCATGATTATGTGCACGGAAAGACCGAAAAGCAGCAGATGATGGTAGTGAAGCAGCGATACTTTTTTTACCTTACGAAGACGAAAGTAAAGCCAGCCAACAAGAAATGAACTGATTATTACACCTGTGCCCATGTAAACACCCGGTCCGCCAATGTGCCATCTGTAGAACAAGGCAGGTATGGCACTGATAATTCCGGTAACCGGGCCAAAGAATAAGGTGGCAAGGCTTATGACGATCGATCTGCCATCGAAAATAAGACCTTCGGCCAGCTTCAAGGGATAAAGCATGCCGATCAGGGCCGTGCCGCCGAAAAGCAAACCCTGCAATATTTTTCCGTAAAACTTTGATCGGGGCGCAATCTGATCTACAACACCCGACAGGACACTGAGTGCTATAAGCAGCGAAAAGTTATAAATCAGCTGAAAAAACATAGGATGCCATTTTGTGCGAACGGTTCGTATTAGCTAAATTACTTCGCATTGCCCTGTTTGTCAATCGGAAAGCCAGACATTAAGGTCAGTGCCTCATAGAGGAAATCTTGATTTATGGTTGTGGCAATGCCTTTATCGTTGCAGAATGCTATGAGGTTAAGGGTGTTGAGGTTGCCCACCAGATCGTCGGCTGCAGTAGGGCATCCCCCAAGTCCGCCAAGCACGGTTTCGTAGCTTCGTACGCCGGCCTCCCATGCAGCTTCGAGTTTGGCGAAGCTCTCGTAAGGTTTGGTATGCAAATGCAGGCCGAAATCAACATCCGGAAAAGCAGGATTGATTGTTGTATAAACCTTTGAAATGGTGTCGGGTGAAGCCTGCCCGAGTATGTCGGACAAGGGCATGTTGCGAATGCCAAGCGAATAAAGCTGGCCCGCCGCCTCAAGCAATAGCTCAGTATTCCATGGGTCACCATAAGGGTTTCCAAGAGCCATGCTCAGGTAAACCACCCACTCAATGCCACTGCCTTCGGTGAGCATTATCATATCTTTCAGGGTTTTCAGTGCGCCTTCGGGACTGGTATTGAGGTTGCGGCGAAGGAAGGTTGGCGAAACCGAGTAGGGATACGACAACACCTTAATGCTGGGATAGGCAAGCGCTTTTTGCACCCCTCGGGTATTGACTACCAGCGCCATGATACGCGTATTGGATTGGTTATCAATACCCGAAACAACTTCGGTCGTGTCGGCCATTTGGGGAATCAGGACTGGCGAAACAAAACTTCCAACATCGACAATGTCGAAACCCGCCTTCAGCAACAGTTTGATATAAGCTATTTTGTTGGCTGTTGGCACAAAGGTTTTGAGTCCCTGAAGAGCGTCGCGAACAGTTTCGGTGATGCGGATCATACGACAGAGGAGTGTTTATGTAAAAATATAAAAAACACTCGTCGTCCGGCAAGCTTATTTCCGACCGCTTAGGCTTTTTGGTATGCGGCCCTGATTGATGGTCTCGGAGCGGAGTTTTCGACCTACAATGCGCTCAACCATTTTTCCAGTGCGCAGGATGCGGTCGATGTCGAGGCCGGTATCGATGCCCATTTCGTCCATCATCACCACCATGTCTTCGGTTGTTACCAGCCCCACCGCCATGGAATCCTTGTAATAGTATTCTCCTGTTCCGGCTACCGGAACGCCATCCACAAAATTGGCGGGCTGGCCGCCTATGCCGCCCATGGTGCTCTCGTAATTGGTCATGCCGGCCTGCAGGGCAGCAAGCACGTTGGCAAGTCCCCAGCCACGGGTGGTATGGAGGTGTACAATGTGTTTCGAAGGGTCCTGAAACTCATCCATAAGCATTGAGAAGTACCTGTAAATCCTGTCGGGCGAGGCCGAGCCGTCGTGGTCGGCGTGCTCCACATCGGTGGCGCCGATCTCGAACCAGTGTTTGGTAAATTCCACGGCTTTCTTCATATCAGTAGGGCCTTCAATTGGACATCCCCAGATTGTGCTTACTGTGCCGTTTACCTTCAAACCTGCTTCCCGCGCCATGGGCACATATTTTTCGGCCATCCGGAAATATTCGTCAATGCTGAGCCCGGAGTTTTTCTGCTGATGCGACTCGCTGGTGCTCACCATAAGCAATATCCGGTCGGGCCCATAACCTTCCTTGCGGGTTTCGATGGCGCGCTCCACGGCTTTTTCGCGTATGGTGATGGCAGTCAATGTGCTGGCCGGCAGCAGGTGCGCTACTCTTTTGCTTTGCCTAAGCATTTTAAACAGATCATCAGCGTCCCTGAACTGTGGCATGCCCTTCGGATTACCAAGATTAGTTACCTCGATGTGCCGAAAACCGCATAGCAGCAGCTCTTCGGCCAGCCACAACTTGGCCTCGGTGGGGATAAACTTCTCCTCGTGCTGAAAGCCATCGCGAACGGTGATGTCGCCTATAGTAACTTTTTTGGGATACTGCATATTCGTTATTTTGACGCTAAAGTATGTAAAAGCATACATATAACCGTTGCGACTGCATTTTGTTTCAGCAGGCCTAATCCTGATGTGCATCAGGGTCTTGGGGATTAGTCGCACAAAAAGCCCCAAATAGAATAACTTTGCTGTCCGAGCAGGCTATGCATTCTATGCAAGAAAAGGAGGAAAAGACGCTGATATCCAATGATTTCGAATCGCTGTTCGGGCGCTATTACAAGCCTTTGTGTGCGGCGGCTTTTACCTATGTGCGCAACCGCAAGGATGCTGAGGATATTGTGCAGCAGTTGTTTGTCAGGATATGGGAACAGCGGGCCAGATACAAAATAGGAATCTCTGAGAAAAACTACCTCTTTTCTGCCACACGCAATGCCTGCCTGAACCACCTGCAGCGGGTTAAAGACCGCATGCAACCGCTTCCGGCCGAGATTGAAGAAACGGCACGGCAGGCCATGGAGGTGATGCTCGACGAGGAAAAACAACGCATATTGATGCTGGCGCTCAACAGCCTGAACGAACGCAACCGTCAGGCCTTCGAGATGGTGTATTTCGACAACATGAGCTACCTCGAAGCAGCCCGGGCGCTCGACGTTTCGGTGAATACTGTGAAGTGGCACCTGAAAACGGCCCTTTCGTGCCTGCGCAATCATCCTGCGCTTCAGGAATATTTCCTGAAAAAATAACTGCAAATTCACCTACCCTTTTTCTGGTTTTCTGTGTCTTTTGCATATGATGGAAAAAACTACTTCGGAAGATCAGGGTTTGGCGAATGGCAACTACTTGCTAACCAGCGAAGAAGATCATTTGTCGGTGCTTTATCAGGCTGTAAACGTTGCCCGGTCAATTGATATCGATGAAGGCCGTAAGCTTACACATCGTTATGCTGCCGAAAGAATTTTCAAAAAACGACTTTTGGGTGCCATTTCGATTGCTGCTACGCTTTTAATTTTTGCTGTTATATGGTGGTGGTTTGGACGCGACAAGATCGAAAGCGTTTCCGAACCTCAGATAGTAAGCAAGGCTGTACCTGAGCGCTCCGACAAGGCACTACTTGTGCTTTCTGACGGAAGTCTTGTCAATTTGGATACCCTAAAAATGGTTCAGCTTACCGATGCCGGGCTGGCCATAAGCAGCAGCAAGGGCAGCATGCTGGCCTACGAGGCAGGCAATACAACCGATAACGCTACCCAAAAGACCAATAAAATAATTGTGCCGGCCGGCGGGCGGTTTCAGCTTCGGCTGAGCGACGGCACCAGTGCGTGGCTCAATGCGGCCAGCAGTCTGGAGTATCCTGTCGTTTTTGGAAAAGGCGAACGTATTGTCAGGCTTTCAGGCGAAGCGTTTTTCGAAGTTGCAGCCGATCCCAAACGGCCTTATATCATCGAAACGACCAACGGCAGAATTCAGGTGCTCGGAACAAGTTTTAACGTTTCGGCTTATCAGGATGATGAGTTTATGGAGACCACACTGGTGAGCGGCTCTTTGCAGGTTATGGTGCCCAATGGCCAAACAAGCAGGCTCAGTCCCGGTCAGCAGCACAAACTCAATCAGCGCACATTCGATCAAACCGTCAATACAGTAGATACCAAGTTTTACACTTCCTGGCGCGATGGGGTAATTTATTTCAACAGGGTGAGTCTGAAGGAATTGGCGGTTAAGCTCGAGCGCTGGTATGACGTGCAGATTGTTTTCGAAAATGAAAAATCGGGCAGACTGATTTTTAGTGGCGCTGTTGAAAATAGCCGAAGGCTCGACTTTTTACTTACACTCATTGCTGAGGCCTCGGGCATTGAATTCAAAATCAATGGTAAACAAGTAACAATAAAATAAAAAACCGGAAAATGCGGCAACATTTTCCGGCGCAGTCAGAAAAATCAATTAACCACTTAACACGGAAAAAGGGTCAAAAGATTCTCAACAAACGCACAAAGTTATGAAGAAAAAATCACCTGAACCCCGGCTTTCACAGCGAAGCAGGTTCGTTATCCGAATGTTGCGTATGAAAATTTTTGTACTGCTCACCTTTTTCAGCTTCATGCAGGCAACGGCAGGCGTTTACTCGCAGGCCGGCATCAACCTGAATGTAAAGGATGTTCCGGTTTATGAAGTGGTTCGAATGATTGCCGATCAAACCGAATACCTTTTCATCATCAACGAAAATGAAAGTCTGCAAGCCAAGCGTATTACGTTGAATCTCAGCAATGCGGGCTTCGATCAGGCCATGCGCGAAGCACTCCGAAACAGTGGCCTGGAGTATCGGATCGTTGAAAACTATATCGTTCTGAGGAGTGTGCAGGCACAACCCGAAGCAGCCGTAGTGCCTGCTGCACCCCAGGATCAGCGCCGCAGCATCAGGGGTACGGTGAGGGCAAGGGCCGACAGGCAGCCCCTGCCGGGTGTGAATGTTTACATTAAAGGCACAACCCTCGGTACGGCCACCGATCTGGACGGAAAATATGAATTTCGTGTACCCTCTGATGCCAAAACCATCGTTTTCTCCATAGTGGGTATGCGCACCGAGGAAATTATCGTAGGTACTTCAGACGTGATTGATGTGCTCATGGTGGAAGAAAGGCTTGGTCTCGAGGAAGTTATCGTTGTGGGTTATGGAACACAAAGCCGAAAGCTGGTAACGGGCTCGGTGGATGTGGTAAAGGAAGACGACATTAAGTCGATACCAATACGCACTATTACCGGCGTGTTGCAGGGTAAAGCCTCGGGCGTTTATGTACAACAAAATTCGGGTACGCCCGGCGGCGCTATGACGGTTCGTATCCGTGGGAACAGTTCGATACAGGCTGGTAATCAGCCACTTTACGTAGTCGACGGGGTTCCTGTTACGGCGGGTAATTATGGTCAGGTAGGCTTTTCTGGTCAGGGCATTAATGCCATTACTGACCTCAACCCCAATGATATTGAGTCGATAACCGTGCTGAAGGATGCCTCTGCAGCCGCCATATACGGAGCGCGAGCCGCCAATGGCGTCATCCTGATTACCACCAAAAGGGGGTCGCTCAATAAAACCGCTATTAATGTCAGCGTTAGCCAGGGTGTTCAGCAATTGGCCAAAAAGCTCGATATGATGAATGCCGACCAGTGGAATGAATACAAAGGTCTGCAGCCCAATGGCGTAAATACGGACTGGCTCGACGAAGTTTTCCGTCAGGCACCCATGTCGAACTATGAAGTATCGGCCAGCGGCGGTGACGAAAAGACAAAGTTCTTTCTTTCGGGCAATGTTTACGACCAGAAGGGTATTCTGCTGGGAACGGACTACAGCCGCCTGAGCGGACGAATGAACCTCGACCATAAGGTGAACAGCAAGCTTACTATCGGTTCAAACCTCGGCCTCACCTATTCGCTCAACAACCGCGTGGAGGGCGACCAGTCGCTCAACGGCCCTCTGCCCAACGCTATTTCGCTTCTGCCAATAAACAAAGTGTACAACGACGACGGCACCTACAACGAGGACGGCGCCTTTGCCAACCCTGTAGCCATTGCCAAAGAGGCCATCAACGAAACACATTCCTACCGCACCCTTGGCAATATTTTTGCCGACTATGCCATTCTCCCCAACCTCACTTTCAGTACTAAGTGGAGCATCGACCTGCTCAACCTGCGCGAACACAGCTACGACCCCATTACCACACGCCAGGGTAAGCGCTCCAATGGCATAGGTATTTTTGCCAGCAACAATGTTCTCAACACCGTTTCGAACAACACGCTCAAGTATTCCCAAACCTTTGCAGAGAAACATAACCTCGATGCCCTTGCCGGTTATAGCTTTGAGAAACTGACCGTGCGTTCGGCCTTTATACGCGGCACCGAATTTCCGAACGAGAAATTCCGTTACATTGCCTCTGCAGCCACCATCACCAATGCCTCGGCCAGCGCACGCGACCGCGGCCTCAACTCCTGGTTTGGCAGGGTCAATTACAATTATCAGTATAAATATCTGGCCAGCTTTACGGCACGCTACGACGGCAGCTCCAAATTTGGCGCCAACCACCGCTATGGTTTCTTCCCGGCCGCATCGCTCTCGTGGCGTATCACCCAGGAGGATTTCATGAAACAATTCCCGAACATCAACGAGTTGAAGCTACGCACAAGCTATGGTCTGACGGGGAACGACGGCATACCTGACTTCCGCAACCTGGCTCTGTTTGGAGGTGGTTACAACTATAACGGCCAGCCCGGCATTGCTCCGGTGCAGCTCGAAAACCCCGACCTGAAATGGGAAACCACCGCACAGTTTAATGTTGGTTTCGATATCTCGGTTTACGACGAGCGCATCAGCCTCAATGTTGACTATTACAATAACCAAACACGCGACCTTTTACTATCCAGACCGGTTTCGTTCACTTCGGGTTTCGGATCGATAACAACCAATATCGGCCAGCTTGAAAACAAAGGCTTTGAGTTTGTGCTCAACACCGACAATGTGCGCGGTGCATTTGAGTGGAGCAGCGCCCTGAATATGACGTTCAACCGCAACAAGATCAAGAAGTTGTATAAGGGAACGCCGCTCGATAACCTTGGCCGCGGCAGCAACCGTTTTGAGGAAGGCCAGCCGGCTGGTATTTTCTACGGCTATCGTTCGCTGGGCGTCGATCCCACCACGGGCGACATCGTGTTCGACGATGTGAACAAAGATGGTCAGATTACTGCCGCTGACCGTGTGAAAATTGGTGATCCCAACCCAGATTTCATTGGCGGCTTCAACAACGATTTGCGGTGGAAAAACTTCGACCTCAACATCTTCTTCCAATTCAGCTACGGCAACGATATTTTCAACGGAACCCGCATCTATATCGAAGCCATGAAGGGCTCTGATAACCAATCGACAGCGGTATTGCGCCGCTGGAAAAAGCCCGGAGATATCACTGATATTCCGCGCGCCACCGAAGAAGACCCCAACAACAACAACCGCATTTCGTCGCGCTTCATCGAAGATGGCTCCTACCTCCGCCTTAAAAACATGACCCTTGGCTACAGCTTCACTAAGGATCAGCTCAAACGGATGAAGCTCAATAATTTGCGTATCTATGCCTCCGCTTACAACCTCTTGACGTTCACAAATTATTCAGGAATGGATCCCGAGGTGCACTACAGCGGCGATGATGACCTGCGTATGGGCACCGACTTCTTTACTTATCCTCAGGCACGTAGCTTCACATTTGGTATCAACCTCGGATTCTAAAATCAGTAATGGCCATGAAAAAGTATTTCATCATATCAGTTTTTGCTGGCTTGCTCACCATGAGCGCCTGCGATGTGCTTGATGTTCAGCCCACCCAGAGCATCCCTGCACAGGAAGCCATAAAAGACCGCACCGGACTCGAGCGCGCCCTTATCGGAAGCTACGATGCTCTGCAATCGGCAGGTTATTATGGTCGCGAATTTCTAGTTGTACCCGACCTCATTACGGACAACCTGGCATGGACAGGCACCACGGCTGGCTACAACCAGATTGACAACAATAGCATCCTGAGCGACAATGGTATCATAGAAAGCATCTGGGCCAGCATTTATACTGCCATCAACCGCGTGAATTATGTGATCGATGCCATCCCTAACCTCACTGACCTCACACCCGATCAGCGCAGGCATTATTTTGCTGAAGCTCATTTTCTGAGGGCTTTGCATCACTTCAATCTGGTTCGGTCGTTTGGTGCTGTTCCCATACGTACAAAACCTGTGCGGGCCAACGAGAGCGACCTCAATGTGCCGCGCAAACCAATGAGCGATGTATACAACCAGGTGTTTGCCGATTTGGTTATTGCTCGTCAGGCCAACGTGTCTGGAACTTCTTCTGCCCGTGCTTCCCGGGGCGCGGCCATGGCTTTGTCGGCAAGGGTTTTCCTTACATATTACGGAGTTACCAACAACAGCGCACACCTCGATTCGGCTGCCTTTTATGCCAATAAGGTGATTAACGATTTCGGCTACCAGCTTGAACCTGTGTTTGCCAACCTGTTTGCAGGAACCCCAAACAAAGAGAATATCTTTTTTGTCGACTTCATAGCACAGGACCGCAACCGTCTGGCTGAATACTTTTTTACCCGTACATTGAGCGGACGCAAGGAATTCTCGCCCACACCGGGCCTTATCTCGGCTTATGGTCAAGCTGATACTATTCGATCAAAGGCCACCCTAGCCATTGCATCTGACGGACCTTACGGCCGCAAGTACAGCGACATTGCCAATGGCAGCGACAAAGTTCCCGTGATTCGCCTGGCCGAGATGCACCTCATTTTGGCAGAAACGATCGCAATCAGAGGTGGCGATGCCGCATTGGTGCGCAATCATGTGAACATTGTCAGGGCACGTGCAAAGGTGGCACCAATTACTACCGCCGATCCTGCAGCCCTTTTGCTGGCCATAGAAAACGAGCGCCGGCTTGAGTTTGCTCTCGAAGGCCATCGCTGGTACGACCTCGTGCGCACCAACCGCGTGCAGGCCATCATTCCGGGGCTACCGGAATGCTACAAACTGTTCCCTATTCCGTTAAGCGAAATTCAGGCCAATGAGGCTATCAATATAGCCGACCAAAATCCTTGTTATTAATCCACCGATAATACCATAAAGCCATGAAATTCAAATCATTCGTTGCGTTAAGGTTTTTTCTGCCGCTGGTTTTAGTGGTTATCGCCCTCAGTTGCAAAGATGATAGTTTCCCGGTGCCACCGGCATCCACCCAGGCCGATTTCAGCTATGTGGCTACCAAAGAGGTGGATACAACGGCACCTTTTGGTTTCCGTTTCAAGGTTGAGCTAACCAATAAAAGCCTCAATGCCACTTCCTATCTTTGGAACTTTGGGAACGGACAAACTTCAACAGAGGAAAACCCCACAGTTTATTATTTTCAAAGCGGACAATACAATATCACGCTCACGGTAGGGAGCGCCCAGACGCTTCA
>DAIOUP010000039.1:0-9654 GCA_036759465.1 Bacteroidales bacterium | reverse complement strand
GGCAAAAGGAATTGCTTGCATGAAATGGTGTCAGTCGGTTAGTCAAAATCGCTCGTAAGGAGCGTAGCGAGGCTGTAGTGGTGTTTTGTAGGGTTTGATTTTCACGGTGTTTCTGTCTTGCCCTTGATTGTTTCTCCTGTATTTTTCCTTAGGTTTCTTTTCCGTTTTGTGCTGGTCGCGACGCAGCTTTGTACTGTTGCCGTTTTGATAATAGTTTTTTTTGCGGTTGTAACGTATACCATTGTTCCTTGTTTCGCCTGCCAGTGCCGGTCTGGTAAATCCTATGCTGATTTCATGACTACCGCCTGAGCCGAGATTGATACCACCGATACCGGCTTCGTAGGTGTAATGAAATACTGTACGGTCGAAAATGCGCCCACCAACGCTCAGGCCAAACAAACCGGTGGTGCGGTAGAGGGCACCGAGCCACAATCGCCGGTCGTAGCTGAACATCAATGAAAAATCGAAAGTTGAGGGTTGGTTAATGGTTTTGCGGTAAAGAAGCGTTGGGCAAAACTCCCAATATCCGTCAATGTCGAACCGATTGCCGGCAAAGGCATCCCAGGCGCGCTCGTAGGCAAAAAGACCCTCTGTACCGGCGTAATAGGCTTCACGGGTGCGAAGCACGAGCGGCGATCCGCCACCTATGAAGAAATCATCGTATTGCCACATGAGGCCGAATGAGGCATTGAAATTGGTGTTGAGCAGACGGTCGAGATCGCGCAATACTGGGTCTTGCAGGTCGACATTGGCTTTGTCGATGCGGATGAGGCTCTGAAACATATTCCCACCCACTCCAAGAATGAGGTACTGGTTATCACCGGTTTGCAGTCGGTATGTCAGGCTAAGCCCTGCCCTGAGCCTGTAGAAAATATCTGCCTGATCGCCCAGCAAAGAACCTCCGATGTGCAGTCCTTCCACAATTCTGCGATGTCCGTTCATCTGGATGGTAACCGGGCTTCCTGGAATACCCACCCAATCGCGGCGGTAGTTCATAAAAAATGCCCTGTCGTAGGTGTGCCCGGCAAAAACGGGATTGAGCGAATAGGGATTTACCAGATAATGCGAACCCAGGGGCTGCTGCTGTGCCTGAAAAATGAGCGGCAACAGCATCAGAATGATTATGATATGTGTTTTCAGCCCTTTCATTCTCTACCTGATGATACTTAATGGTCCTTTGATGACCACGCCATCCCTGCCCTCAATAATGTAGTAGTAGGTACCCTCAGGCAAAGGATTGCCATTGTGATAGCCGTTCCAGTCGTTTTGGTAATTATTGCTTTGGTAAACCAGAGCCCCCGTGCGGGTATAAACCGCCACCCTTACCGGACGCAAGGTCTGGTAATTGGTAATCACCCAAACATCGTTGTAGCCGTCACCGTTGGGCGTAAACAAATTCATCATTCCGTCGGCCGGAGCAGTTCCGCCCTGCTGTTTCACTGTAAACTGACGTCGCATGGAGCAACCGCCTCTGTATACGTCCACATAGTAGTTTCCTGCTGCATTCACAGTATAAGTGGCCGAGCGCACCGTTCCCTGCCACACAAGACTGTCGCGTACACCCTCGATAGTGAAAACCAATTGCTTTCCTGCACCAATTGGGACTTCAGCACCGGGCTCAACCACCGCACCGTCGGATAGTTTGAGCGTAAACACCGGCAAGGGGCTGATGGTCAGTATGCGCGATAGGGTGTCGGTGCAACCATAGGAGGAAGTAACTTCAAGCTTTACCCTGTAATTGCCAGTCTGAAGGTATTGATAGTTAAAGGTTGGTGAACCAAATGCATTGCCATCCCCAGTTGTCCAAACTCTCTCGGCTATGGTGCCAACGGTAACAGTAGATTGGTCGGTAAAGGTTACAGGCCGGCCAACACATTGTCCGCTTGTAGTAAAACGCACCACCGGCCGATCGGCTACAACCACCTGATGATAAACTGTCTTGACTGCCTGACTGGCTGTGAGCACGCGCAAGCCTACGAGCTTTTCGCCCAGTGTAGCAAATTTGATGTTTACCGTATCGCCCATGGCATCGTTAAAAACTCCGTCGCCATTCAGGTCCCACTGTTTGGAGACAACAGAGTCGTTCGTTTGAATTTGCGCGACAAAAACGGAAGTATCGCCAAGGCAAACCGGGGCATACAGGAAATCAACAGTTGTAGTAAAGATCACATTTACTGTCGATTCGGCATTAGCGGCACAGCCGTTTTGGCCGGTACCCTTCACCTTGTAAGTAGTGGTTCGTCGTGGACTTACAGTGATGGAGGGTGTAGTCTGACCGGTATCCCATAAATAGGTTAGAGCGCCGGTAGCAGTGAGCTGGATGGATTGACCGGGGTCGATGTTTGCCTGAGCCGGATTAATGATTACGTTGGGTTTTGGTAGTGCCGTGATGTTGATGGTGTCGGAAATAACAAAATTATTAGGATATGTTACTCTGGCCCATATTCGTGCATTTTCTTCAACAATCCATGTGAGTGTGCGGCCGGTGTGGCCGTTGCTCCAAAGGTAGTTCAATGCTTCTGGAGCAGTAAAGCGCAGGGTATCGCCAACGCAGACTGCCGTATCGGGGCCAAGAAACTGCGGTGCCCGGCAAAAGCCAAGCTCGTAGGGTATGTTGCCCGGCAATGCACACAAACGGTCGCGCAACGAATCTTTCAGCGGACTATTGGGAAGCATTTGCACATAGTCCATAGCTACCAGGGCATTGGCTACGGTGGTTTGCTGCTCAGCAGCAACAACCAGGGCAGTGGCGCGTTGGCCGGCATTTGGGATCACCCTGCCATTCCATTTCAGATTAAGCTGCGCTTTATTCTGGTTGTAGAAGTAGCTCGACAATCCGTCAGGCTGAACCACCTGCATATCGACGATATTTGTGGCACCCTCAACCACCAGCGTTAATGCATAATAGCGGAAATTGGTGGGGATATTGTTGCCGGTAAAGGTAATAGTCAGTACGTTTTCGTTAACATTGGTATTCACCGTAATGAGCTCCCTCAGCCGCAGGTATTCGAATACCTCGCTCGATGAAGCAGACCAGATCTTGTCCGTTCCGTTGCGTCCGTAGGCCGCTGCAATCTGGTTTAGCTGCGACTTGAACTGATCAAAGGTAATGTCCACATTGCCAAAACCATGGTTGTAAAATGTGGCTATGAGGTGGTTGTTCGGGCCTGCCTGGCTGGCAATGGTCTGCACCTGGCTGAACAGGTTGTTGGTAATGCTCCAGCGCGAAATCTGAATGCCTTGTATAGGCGGCAGGTTTTCAACTACCAGTGGATTTTCGATTGAGCTGATGCCATCATAATATACTGCGAGGTTGTGCTGCTTTGCAATGGGCAGTTGTCCTTCCACATTGTTTGGCAGTACGTACACATTCATATCATAGCCGTCAGGAATGGTACCACTGTTGGTTTTGCGCTTGGTATAGCTGGCATTGCGCCGAACCTCCAATTCATGATTGGATGTGGGGGGATCGGTAAGGCTATGATTGACAATACCAAACTCTCCGGCCCAAAGGTTGATGATGTTGTCCCAATGCAAAAAACCGGGAACGTAGTTGTGGATGTCGTTGCCCAGGCCGTTGAACGAAAAATGCACCGCATCCATCTTGAAAGGCTGAATGTTTTGCGGAATACCCTCGGTGTAAAACAGGCCCGGATTGCCCTGTTGCCCTTTGAAAAAAGGCATAACCAGATCATGAATGGCAGGATTGCCATCGTCCATCTGTAGGATAAGGGCAAAATCCTTGTTGTATTTCAGGGGCGCCTTTACAACCGATGGTGGGTCGGTGATGGGTTGCGCGAAAGTAATGGTGATGGTAAAATCGCTGATCTGGCTGCGCTGCTGCGCAAAAAGCTTTGTTGCCGGAAAGCATATGGAAACAAACAGAAAGAAAGTAAGCGCATTAGTGGCTTTCATAATAACAGCCTGGTTCAGTCGGCATCACAAAACTAAGATTTTTTGCATTTGTGTCAAGCCGGCCAAATTAAAGCGTGCTCACCAATGGGCAATCAGTCCGGACCAGTCGGTATTGGCAAACACCAGCACTTCGCCCGAGAGCAGGTCGGAAGCTGCCGACTCGGTGGCGTGGGCCATCACCACCCGATGCTGCTGGCGGATATAAGCGGTGCAGAACCACTTGCGGCCGTCGTTTCCGGCAAGTTCTATGCTTTGCTGAACGGTGTAGCCGGCCTCAATCAGCTCGTCGGGCACGGCAAAATCGTCGAGTGGCACAAGGCCAGCAACCATTCGGTCGAATTCTTCGGCATCGAGCCGTGATGAAAATTCTATCATTATTTTTTGCGTTATGTATCTGAAAGCGACGCCAGTCGTCAAAGATTGTGGCAAAGTTAGGCACAAGCCACCCCCTCCAGGAGGCGTTTGTGGAAATTTATTAGAAAAATATTGCTCGTTTTGTGAAAAGCTTTAATTTTGCAGCCTCAAATCTGAGAAAACACTCCTCCTTAGCTCAGTTGGTCAGAGCATCTGACTGTTAATCAGAGGGTCGCTGGTTCAAGTCCAGCAGGGGGAGCTTGAAAGCTAAAGGGTTACGTTGTAGTAGCCCTTTTTCTTTTTCCGGCTGTATCACATTTGTGAGTCAACAGCCTTTATTAGCTGGGTGGGTGAAATCCTTTGAAAGACTGTCATCAGAGGGGCGTCCCGAATGCGTAGCGCTTCGGAAACTTGCAGAAGAAGATAATCAGAATCAAAGTCGGTTTGCCCTGTTGTTGGTTAAGCTGGGTACAGCATCACTCCTCAGTCTGGCTTAGCGTTTCGCGCAGGTCTTCCAGATAATGCAGCATCCTGTTGGTATTGATTTCGTTTTGCTTGATACGCTCGTGCAACTCGTTCAGGTGCTGGTGAATGCCCTTTTTGAATTGTTCAATCTTTTCCAGATTGGTGCTGTCTGCAGCAGGTAGTCCGCCTTGCATTTTCTGTAGCTTTTCCACCTTGTCTTTCAGTCGGTTAAGCTCGGTGATGAGACTGCTCAGGTCGGGATGTGCGTGTTTTACCGTATCGGTGGTGGGATGAAAAAAAAGAATCTTCTCCTCCAGTTCGGCAAAGCGTCGAAAATTGTTTCGCCGGTGTATTGCCAGAAAAAAGAAAAGCAGTAGCGCTATCAGCAGCAGCAGGCCAACAATGATCCAGATTATCATGTCGAGGAGGTTTGCCGGAAGATAGGCAAGAACAATGTGTTGCACTGCCATAATACAGTTCGGGTTGGCTTACTTGGTGCAATAATACAAAATTAGATAAGCAAAATGCCATTTATCCTGATAAAGCGTTGAGATCGGGAGACAAACACCTGCGAAGCATCTTTTTTCACAACTTTGGCGCTGAATTTCCGAGCACATGAATCAACTGTCGGTGGCCATCATCACCTTCAACGAGGAAAATAATATCGGCCGATGCATTCAATCGGTTCGCGGGCTCGCCGACGAAGTGCTGGTGATTGACTCTTTTTCGACCGACAACACGCCGCAAATTTGCTGGGATGCCGGCATAAGGTTCGAGCAACATACCTTCGAAGGCTATATCGAACAAAAAAATTATGCATTGAGCCGATGTACCCACCGGTGGGTGCTGGCGCTGGACGCCGACGAGGCGCTCTCGCCTGAACTTTTCGAATCTATTCGGCAACAAAAGAGCGAGGGTTTTCCGGGCGACGGATACACCATGAACCGCCTCACCAATTACATCGGCAAATGGGTGCGGCACAGCGGATGGTATCCCGACCGTAAACTGCGCCTGTTCGACAGGACAAAAGCGCGATGGGGCGGACTCAATCCCCACGACAAGGTGATTTTCGACGGGCATGCCAACATAAAACATCTGCCCGGCGATCTTTTACATTATTCCTACAACAAGCCCGAGGATCATTCTTTTCAGATAGAACACTTCAGCACTATTGGCGCGAAGACCTATTTCGAAAAGGGGCGCGGTTCGAACATACTGGTGCTTTGGTTTTCTCCGGTCGTAAAATTTGTGCGCGATTATTTTATCAAACTCGGTGTGCTCGATGGTGCTACAGGCCTGCGCATAGCCATGCTTTCGGCAAGAGCAACATATCTTAAATATTTAAAGATCAGATACCTGCAGAAAGCTGTCAAGCCCAAAAACATCATCATTTCGCGCACTGACAGCATAGGCGACGTAGTGCTTACCCTGCCCATGTGCGGACTCATCAAAAAGCATCATCCTCAGGCAAGAATAATTTTTCTGGCAAAGCCTTACACCATGCCTGTCTTGCGCCATTGTGTGCACATCGATGAGGTGATGGACGCGGATGCGCTTTTAAAACTGGATAAAGCGGCTCAGCTTAGCGCTCTGCAAGAAGCTGATGTGGATACGATTCTCCACGTTTATCCCCGCAAATGGCTGGCCCGGCTGGCAAAACAGGCCGGTATTGGCCACCGGATAGGTGCAAGCGGACGACTCTACCATTACCTTTATGCCAACCATCTTGTGCCAATGAGCCGCAGGCGCTCCGACCTTCATGAGGCACAACTCAATATGAAACTGCTGATGCCGCTGGGTATTGTGGAGTTTTTGCCGTCGCAGAAAATATGGCCGTTTTATGGATTCAAGGTTGATCGCGTTGCAGATGAGGAGAATTTGCAACTGCTTCGTCCCGATAAATTCAATCTGATTCTGCATCCAAAATCGAAAGGAAGCGCCCGCGAGTGGCCCTTGGAGCATTTTTTGGCGCTTGCAAAACTTTTGCCCAGCGAAAAGTTCAGAATTTTTGTGGGAGGCACGGCTGCCGAAGGGGAACTTATCAAGCCATTACTCAAAGAGAATAGCGATATCGTTGATTTGACAGGCCAACTTGATCTCAACCAATACATATCCTTCATTGCGGCTGCCGACGGTCTGGTGGCAGCAAGCACCGGGCCATTGCATCTGGCTTCGGCACTTGGCAGAATAGCCGTGGGCATTTATCCGGCCATCCGGCCCATTCATCCGGGCAGGTGGAAGCCTCTGGGGCCTTATGCCATTGCCCTCAGCGCAAAAGAAAATTGCAACGATTGCAAAAAATCTGCAACTTGCGCCTGCATGTCAAATATTGACGCCCAAACCGTTGCACTCCAACTCAATAAACTCATTGATGAAAGAAACCGACAAATGGCTGGTGGTGGTGAATCCCAAAGCCGGCAGTGGAAAATGTGAGAAAGACTGGCCACAGATCCGCGACCTGCTTGTGCAGGGCGGGTTTTCGTTCATCTCGGTGCTTACCGAGCGGCCCTTTCATGCCATCGAAATCACCCGAAACATGGTGAACGACCTGGGATTCACGAAAATCATCGCCGTGGGCGGCGACGGAACATTAAACGAAGTGGTGAACGGCATTTTCCAGCAAACGCGCTTCGCCACCACCGATATTATGCTGGGAATGATAACCGTGGGCACCGGCAACGACTGGGGCCGCATGTACAAATTTCCGCTGAAATACGAAAAAGCCATCCGCATCCTGAGCAAGCAACGCACCTTTCTTCAGGACGTGGGTAAAGTGAAATACCGCCACGACACCGAAGACAAAAGCCGATACTTCATCAATATGGCCGGTATGGGCTATGATGCCATCGTGGCAAAAAAAACCAACGCCATGAAGGCCGTAGGCAAGGGAGGAACGCTGGCTTACCTCTATAATCTGGTTACCGGTCTTTTTCAATACGAAAATGTTCACCTCAGCATCATTGTCGATGGCAGCGAGGTAGTGAACGACAAGGTTTTCAGCATGAGCATAGGCATTTGTCGCTACAACGGTGGAGGAATGATGCAGCTGCCCAATGCCATACCCGATGACGGACTTTACGACATCACCGTAATCAGGAAAACCACCAAATGGCGTATCGTAAAGAATATCAAGAACCTATACGACGGATCGTTCATCACCTTGCCCGAGGTGGACACCTTCCGCGGTAAAACCGTCAATATCACGTCCACACCGCGACACTCCATTTATCTCGAAACCGACGGCGAATCGCTGGGTGTTTCGCCCCTCGACTTCAACATCGTGCCCCGTGCCATCAGGCTCATTGTGCGAAAAAAAGCCCTGAAGGAATTTGGCTCTGATCAGGCTGGCAATGGCAACGAACAGGCTGAGGATTAATCAGTCGGCAATCTCTAAAGTAGTATAGTGCGTTATCCCTATTTATATTGTTGTATGTCAATATTATAGGAAACCGCAATCGATTGCTTGCCATCTTTTACCTTAAAGCACACCCTGGCATTTACCACTCAGCATTTTAGCCCTACTTTTGTAGCAAGATAAGTGGGTTTTATATGCTGAAAAGCCCAAGCTTTCAGTCCCGAAGCTTGCCATACATCATCACCTTTCTGCTGCTAATGTTTTGGGTGGCAATGGTTTACCGTAGCTCGCTCAACAGCTTCCCTTCGCATGTACATGCATGGACGCAAAGCGACCGCTACGCGCTGACCATTGGTTATCTTGACAATGGCTTCGGGCTTTTCAAGCCTTCGACCCCCAATCTTTGGCCAAAGTATCCTCCGGAAATAATGCCCGAAAAGCTCGAAGGAATCACCAAGGCCGACCTCCCGCTCACCGAATTTATTTCGGCCAAACTGATGCTGCTCACCGGCAGCCGGCAACCCGTTTTTCATCGCGGCCTTAATCTGGTTTTTTCGCTTTTTGGCCTGATGATGCTCTTCAGCCTTTTGCTCCGTATGGGTGCCGCCCTGCCCATGGCCTGGCTGGCCGTAAGCTTTGCCTTGCTCTCGCCGGTATATGCCTATTACCTCGATGGCTTTATTCCGGGCATACCCGCCATGGGGATCACCCTCGCAGCTTACTATTTTTTTTATCGGTATTCCGAAACCGGCAAAACCAGCTTGTTTGCCATTTCGATTGGTTTGGTCACCCTTGCCGCCCTCATCAGGCCTCCCGTACTGATGGCCCTGCCGGCTATGGCATTGGTTTCTGCATTTATTTCGGGCAGAAAGAATGTTGGCAAAGTATTGCTTATCAGCATTGTCGGGTTAACTATTTTCGGCTTGTATCAACTTCACAATCACCATCTCGCCGCCACCTATGGCTCTTTGTTTATTTCGCGCCTGATGCCGGCCGAAAGCTTTGCTGAGTTTTGGGAACTCATGCGTCTAAGCATCGGAAACTGGAAGCTCGAATATTTCAGCTATGTTCATTACCTGCTGATGATTTTTGCGGTTTTGCTACTGCTGATTTTCCGGCGAACACTGACAAACACACCTCGTTTTGCCCTGCTTATTGCTGCCTTATTGCATCTGGCTGCAGCCACAGCTTATTTTGTGGTCATGGCAAAGCAATTCCCCGACCATGATTATTATTTCCTTGAAAGCTTTTTTCTTCCGCTGGTGCTCCTCACCGCTGTGGGTCTCTCCTTGCCGCAGGCCAACAATATGTTTCGCAAACTGATGTTCGGTCTGGCTTTTGTGCTTACCACCTGGCTAATGGCCGATGCGGCACTGGCCAGCCGCGAAAAGCGCTACACCACTCAACCCTGGGATATGACCGAAACCACCCGCCGGCTTTTCGATGGCAGTGCCGGGTGGCTGGATGAAAAAGGCATTGCGCGCGATGCGAAAGTGCTCGTGTTCGACAGCTACACCACCAATGTGCCTTTGCTGTTGATGGAGCGCAAGGGCTTCACCGTGATC
>DAIOUP010000038.1:0-9747 GCA_036759465.1 Bacteroidales bacterium | reverse complement strand
ATGGAAAAGCGTGTAAAGGCCTATGCCAAAGCCAACAATATTCCTATACGACAGGAATTTGAAAACGGAACAGTCGTCGAGCTTGTAGATGTTGTTGACGGTAGGCCTGTATTCTTCAAAACCGATAACCTTGGAGCAGCTATAACCACACGTGCCAACCAGATGTGGCAAGGCGGAAGCGTTGGTGTTGTGATTGAAGGAGAGGGCTACAACAAAGTAGGTATATGGGATGGTGGTGCTGTCAGGCGCACTCACCAGGAATTTAACAATACTGGGTTAACGCGTGTAGTGCAGGGAGATGGTGCACTAACCAACTCCGACCATGCTACCCACGTTGCTGGAACAATTGTAGCGGGTGGTGTGAACAACAATGCCAAAGGCATGGCTTTCAGAGCACAACTCAGAGCTCACGATTGGAACTCCGTAGAAAGCGAAATGACAACGGCAGCTGCAAACGGAATGGAAATCTCCAACCATTCATGGGGTCAGATCAGAGGATGGGACCAGAACCAGGGTAGTGGGCAATGGACGTGGTACGGCACAACGAGTGTTTCGCCGACAGAAGACTACCTGTTCGGATTTTATAACTCGACCGCCCGAACATGGGATATCATTGCTTTCAACGCCCCATACTTCCTAATTACCAAATCGGCTGGTAACGACCGAGGCGATGGTCCTGCCAATGCCGGTCAGGGAGGAAATCCTGAAAAAGATGGTGGCGACGATGGATATGATTGTATTGGGGGATCAGGTATTTCAAAGAATATTCTAACCGTTGGCGCTGTAAACGAAGTGCTTAACTATCAGGGACCTCAAAATGTTACCATGAGCAGCTTCAGTGGTTGGGGACCTGCCGACGACGGTCGTATCAAACCCGATATCGTTGGCAAAGGCGTGAATGTTTATTCTTCAGTTGCAACCTCCAATTCGGCCTATGCCACCTATAGCGGAACGAGTATGTCGTCGCCCAATGTAACCGGAAGTATGGTGCTGCTTCAGCAGCTCTATCAGCAGACGCACAACAACGTGCCCATGCGCTCTTCCACGCTCAAAGGCCTGGTAATTCATTCGGCGGATGAGGCAGGCTCCCACGTAGGTCCTGATTATAAGTTTGGCTGGGGTTTGATGAACACTGCCCGTGCCGGTACAATCATCCGTGAAGATGGAGCCGTGCAAAACCTTATCGACGAAATCACCCTTCAGACCAACAATCCGTTTGTAAGAGATATTAATGTTCCTGGAAATCAACCGCTTAGAGTTACTATTTGCTGGACAGACGTACAGGGCAATGTGCCTCCGGCCAGTCTAAATCCAAGAACAAGGGTTCTAATGAACGACCTTGATCTGATGGTTGTTGACCAAAACCTGAATATTTACTACCCCTACAAACTTGATCCCGATAATCCGAATGCTCCGCCTACAACAATCGGAAAGAATGGTGTTGACAATGTAGAACAAATTTATATTCCCAATCCGGCTCAGGGAACCTATACCATAATCGTACAGCATGATGGGCCCCTGGTCAACAATAGTCAGGTGTTTTCGTTGATCGTTACCGGCATTGACGAATACAGCGCATTGCCTGAATGCAGCGCAGGACTCGTAAGCCCGGCCAATGGAAGCACAGGAGCTTTTCTGAACCATCTGGTTACCTGGACCCCGGCTGCCTTTGCAACCAGCTACGATGTGTTCTTTGGCACCGATGGTGGTGGCGTTACGCCTCCGACCAATATGATGAACGGTACAAATATCACTACCAATTCTTTCCGGATGAACCTGCAGCCCAACACCACCTATTACCTTTTGGTAAAACCACGTAATAGCTTTGGACTTAATGAATGCAGCACTATCTACAATTTCACCACCATGGGTGTTGTAAACACTTATCCTTATCTGCAAACTGTTGAAGGTATCACTGCACCAAATATGCCTCAGGGCTGGTCGGGCCTTAACTATGGCCCGCAGAGCTGGGCAACCACACAGCTTATCGGCCATAACAGCCAAAAATCGTTTGCGCTGTTTACATCCAACGGACAGGCGTTCCCTATGAATAACTATCTTGTTTCGCCACCATTCCAGGTTGAAGCTGCCAAGGAGTATAAGATAACCTTTGCACACCGCACCTTTATGCCCACCAATCCCGAAAAGCTACGTTTGCTCTGGGGCACTGGTGGCGATACCACCACATTGACTAATGTGTTGTACGACATGCCTGAAATTCTCACTTCCAACTGGCTAATGGGTGATGCACTGCTTGTACCAGGTGTTGACGGCTACATCTTCCTGGCATGGCATGCCTATACCCCTTCAGGCATCGGACAGTTTATCGACAATATTAAGGTTGAGGACTGGGGAGCTGTAGGGGTTGCTGAAAGTCCTGAAAGACAGATCAAAGTGAATTATAAGGATGGGCAACTCTCCGTCGAGTCGCTGCAATCGGCGCTCAACGGCGAAGTCCTTGTAACCAATTCAGCCGGACAGGTAGTATTTACCGATCGCGTTAACGGGCAGCGTTATACCCGTCAGCTGAGTTTAGGCAAGGGCATGCATATCGTAACCGTTCGCTCAGGTAGAGTGGAAAAGAGCACCCGTTTTATTGTGTTTTAACGTTCTTCACAGACCATAATAATCGAAAGGCTGCCGCGTAATTTCTGGCAGCCTTTTTTCATGGTTTTTCCGCAATACGTTGGGCAATCAATTGGCCTTACCTTTGCAAAAAGAGCTGAATGACTTATCCTACCCTCAAACTTGGTAAAGGACGGGAAGACGCTGTATTCAGGCGTCACCCCTGGATTTTTTCCGGTGCTCTTGCCGGAGGTATGAAAGAAATAACAATCGGATCGCCTGTATGGGTTGCCGACAACAGTGGTAAGGTTTTGGCCACCGGCCTGTTCGAAGGGGGAAGTATTGCCGTCAAGTTGTTGGCTTTCGAAAAACTGATTCTGGATAAGGCCTTTTTTCTTAGCCGTTTTACTCAGGCATGGGAGCTCGGCAAGTTGTTGGGACTAACAGATAATAAAGACACGAATACCTTTAGACTGGTACATTCCGAGGGAGACCAGTTGCCGGGCCTGATTGTTGATGTTTATGGCCAAACCGCGGTGATGCAATGCCACTCTCCGGGAATTTATCGTATGCGTGTAATGCTGGTTGATGCCCTCTTAGCCTCTTCCAACGGGAGCGTTAAAGCTGTTTACGACAAGAGTCGGGAACTGTTGCCACAAGATTATGATCATCATGACGGATATCTCATCGGCTCTCACGAGGAGCAGGAGCTCTTTGAGCATGGGCTTAAATTCGAAGTGGACTGGATCGAAGGGCAAAAAACCGGTTTCTTTCTCGACCAGCGCGATGCGCGACTTCACTTAAGGGCAATGTCGGCAGGCCGGAAGGTGTTGAATACGTTCAGCTATACAGGAGGTTTTACTGTGTCTGCCCTTGCCGGTGGAGCTACTGTAGTGGTTTCGGTTGACAGCTCGCGCAAGGCTATTGCCGGCTGTGAAAAAAATGTAATGTTGAACGGTTTTGCCGACCGCCACGAAGCGGTGTGTACTGACGCTAAAAAGTACCTGGAAGCGATGCCTTCGGGACGTTTTGATATCATAGTCCTCGATCCCCCCGCTTTTGCAAAACAACACAGCCAACGCCACAAAGGCCTGCTTGGCTACAAATTCATCAATCAGACGGCCATAAAAAAAATAGCGCCCGGAGGCTTACTTTTCACTTTTAGCTGTTCTCAGGCTGTTGACCGCCAGGCCTTCCAATCGGTAGTGATGGCGGCGGCCATCGAAGCGGGTCGCCCAGTGAGCATCCTGCACCATTTTTCGCAACCTGCAGATCACCCGGTAAGCATTTATCACCCCGAAGGGGCTTATCTCAAGGGGTTATTAGTCAGGGTTTTGTGAGTGCTAAGGAAAATGAAATCGGACTTTCCTGTTAGCTTCCCTGAATAATTCTGTTGATGATTGCAGTGGTTGAATAACCTTCGACAAGCGGTATGGTTGCTACCCTGCCGCCTTTGGCCATAACGGTGTCGTAGCCCACGATGTCCTCCGCTTTATAGTCGTTGCCTTTGACCAGAACGTCGGGCTGTATAAAATCAATTAGGGCTTTTGGGGTTGGTTCGTCGAAAAGTACCACGGCGTCAACAAAGCCAAAAGCGGCAAGGAGCATTGCCCTGCTTTGCTGGTCGTTCACCGGCCGCATAGGGCCTTTTAGCCGGCTTACGGAGGCATCGGTGTTCACACCAATGATAAAGATATCGCCAAGATCGGCGGCTTTGCTAAGATAATCGAGATGTCCGAGGTGCAGCAGGTCGAAACATCCATTGGTGAAAACCACTTTTTTACCAAAAAAACGCCACAGCTCTAGCATCGGTTGAAGCTGAGCGGTAGTAAGCACTTTTTTACTGATGTTTTCAAGATGGCTCATTGAGCGGAGGTTTTCGGTTGAAGAAAAACAGCATCAGATATCCAATGGCACCGACACCAACATTGAGAATCGTTTGCGCCGCATGGGTGATGGTGACATAACTTGCAGCACCGCTGTGCGAGATATTGTAAAGCTGCGTGAGCACCGCAATTCCGATAAAATGATAGGCCCCGATGCCTCCCGGCACAGGTGCCACAATGCCCAGTGTGCCTATTGCAAGCAGGGTAATGGCAGCCATAAAATCGAGCGATGAGGTTTCGGGAAGCATGAGCAACGGGAAATACATCATAAGGGCGTAACAGAGCCAAATGATGGCGGTGTAAAGCAGAAAAAGTCCTTTTTGCGGCATGCGTTCAATAGTCCGAATGCCAAGGGTAAGGCTTACAACAATGTCGTGAACTTTGCCGTAGCCCGGAAGTTGTTTGATCTTACGACGCTTGCGCCAACCAATCCATAGGCCGGCAAAAAACAACAGTGCCATAAGCACAAGCAAAACAACGATAAGCAGGCCGTTGGACTGCAGCTTTTTCAGAAACGGTGCCATCAACTCATTGACAAAATTGCCGGCAAGTTTCCATTGCCCCAAAACAACAACCAGCAGAAAAAGCGTCAGAAAAACAAGGTCGAAAAGCCGTTCGGAGATAACTGTTCCAAAAAGTGCGTTGAATGAGATTTTTTCGCGTCGCGCAAGCACACCACAGCGCATAAACTCGCCCAGACGCGGCACTCCGGTATTAGCCATATAACCCACCATCAGCGCGTGAAAGGTGGTAGAAGTTCGGGTTTTGTAGCCCATTTGGTTGATGAGCAGGTTCCAGCGCATCGACCTAACGATGTGAGCAATGATTGCGAAAACCGAACCCACCAAAATCCACCAATAGTTGGCTTCGCGGATGCCGTGCATCAACTCTTCGGCCGAAACCTTGCGAAAGCTGAGCCACACGAGGAAAATGCCGAGGAAAAGAAAAAGCAGGTATTGCAGGGTGTTGCGGACTACTTTTTTCAAGCGACGGTGTTCAGTTTGTTGTTGTCGTCGGGGAAAATTATCCAGGGTTTGAAGTGCTTGGCTACTTCAAAGTCCATGCTTGCGTAGGAAACGATTATGATTTTGTCGCCGACGGCGGCTTTACGGGCGGCGGCACCATTGAGCGAAATGACACCCGATCCGCGCTTGCCCCTGATTACATAGGTGTCGAGCCGTTCGCCGTTGGTTATATTGTAGATGTTCACCCGCTCGTTTTCAATCAGGTTGGCCGCATCCATGAGGTCTTCGTCAATGGCAATGCTGCCAATGTAATGCAGATCGGCCTGGGTGATGGTGGCGCGGTGAATTTTCGACTTCAGCACTTCGATGTTCATAATCAGCGATTTGGTCTTGTGCGTAAGGGGCTGCAAAGATACTAAAATATCATTACGTTGTCGATGAGCCTTACCGGGCCAAGGTGCACCGCGGTAAATATCCTTGCCGAAGCGGCATCGTTCCAGTGCTGCAGCGGCTGAAGGTTTGAGGCATCGGCCACTTCCACATACTCCGGATTAAATTCGGGTGTTTTCTGAAGCTCGTTGAGCGCCCAGATGCGCATTTCTTCCGGACTCAGCACATTGCGCAGACTGACAGCCTTGCTCAGCGCCTTGTAAATTTTTGGTGCAATTGCCCTCTCTTTTGGGCTCAGACGCATATTGCGCGAGCTCATGGCCAGCCCGTCGGCCTCACGCACGGTGGGGCAGGGGACTATTTGAACAGGTAAATGATATCCTTCGACCAGAGCTTTGATGATGGCCAACTGCTGGTAGTCTTTTTCGCCAAAATAGGCTTTGGTGGGTCGCACCAATTCGAATAATCGTTTCACAACCACGGCCACACCGTTGAAATGACCTGGCCTGAAAGCGCCTTCCATCACGGTTTCGAGCGCCCCAAAATGATAGCGCTCCTTTACCGGTTCGGGATACATCTCGTGTTCATCGGGCGCGAAAAGGATATCGCAGCCTACGCTCTCGAGCAGCTGCCGGTCGGTTTCGGCCACACGGGGATATTTGTCGTAATCTTCACGGTTGTTGAACTGAATCGGATTGACGAAAATGCTTACCGCAAGCAGGTCGTTTTCGCTTTTTGCCCGGCGCATGAGTTCGAGATGACCCTCGTGCAGCGCTCCCATGGTTGGTACAAATCCAATGCTTTTTTGCCCTTGAAGACTATCATCAATGGCATTGTGCAATGCTTTTCGGGTATTGCAAACGAGCATAATTCCGGTTTTCGGGTTTATTCGTCTTTGCTGAGAATTTCAAGCATGTCGGCCTCGAGGGTGTTTTGCGGCGTTTCGATGATCCGTCCTGCCTCCTTGCCGTTTCTGTAGAAAACGAAAGTTGGAACACGTTCGATATTGAAAGGAGCAACTGCCACCTCGCGGCCGGTTTTATAAGAATCGACGGCAATCATGTGCAGCTTGCCGAAATCGAAACCGATCTGGTCGAGTATCTTCATAAAACGCGGCAACTGCTCGCGGCTGTCGCCACACCAGCTGGCCAGAACAATTGTTATTTCAACATCCTTGGTTTTTGCGGCAAGTTGCTTTAAAACAGTTTCATCCGGCCGGTAGATATCATAATCCTGCTGGTAATATTCGCCGAAAACCGGTGTCAGAAAAGCCTCGCGGCTCACCTCGTCAATGAGCACTTCCTTATTGCGTTTGGGGTCGGTAATGGTTTTATTTTTTTCCTGTGCCTGCAGCCCTATTGCCGCAAACAGAACAACGACTGTCAGCAAACTAATTTTGTTCATCTTCAAAGGATTTTTCAGAGTATATTCGGGCCTTTTTAACAGGCTTCCAGCATTTGCAAAAGTAAACCAAAAACAAGGCTATGAGCAGCTTAAAGGGAAAGAAAGTGCTTATCACCGGAGGCGCTTCGGGCATTGGCCTGCTGATGGGTAAAATGACCCTCGGCAAAGGCGCTTCGGAATTGTGCATCTGGGATATCAACCCGGACGCCATGCATGAAGTATCTGAAGGACTTCGAAAAGAGGGTTTTCGGGTGATTGCCAGTAAGGTCGACGTCAGCAAGCCCGAATCTGTTGCCGAAGCATCACAGGCTTTAATCGCAACAGGCTGGATTCCAGATATTCTAATCCTCAATGCCGGGGTTGTGTCGGGAAAGTTTTTTCATGAGCATGCTACTGATGAAATCCTGAAGACCATTGGAGTAAACATTACAGGCGCTATGCTTGTGGCCCATGCTTTTTTACCTGAAATGGTCAAAAGGGGTAGCGGACACATGGTGACGATAGCCTCGGCTGCCGGTATGCTTTCGAACCCCCGAATGGCTGTTTATGCAGGCAGTAAATGGGCTGTGCTTGGCTGGTCGGAAAGTGTGCGGCTCGAAATGGAACAGCTCAGGACAGGGGTAAACGTAACCACCGTTACACCGAGTTATATCGACACAGGCATGTTCGATGGCGTAAGTACCAATTTTGTCATTCCGCGCATCAAGCCTGAGGTTGCTGCTGCAAAAATCATAAGGGGTATTGAGCGCAACAAAGTTTTCGTTCGCATGCCCTTCATGGTTTACACCCTTCCTTTTGTCAAAGGCATACTGCCTGTCAGGTGGTTCGATGTTCTGGTGGGCAAAGGTCTTGGAGTGTATAAAACAATGAGCACCTTTACCGGACGAAAATAATCGTATGATTCAGATAATCAACAGATTGCAGCTGATTTTAATGTTTTTGGTCAGCAGTGTGGGTGTGCATGCCCAGAATGAATGGCGCACGCATTTCGAAAAAACCAACGGACTCGAAACGCCACGCTACGGCGAGACGATCGCTTTTCTCAAAAAGCTCGGGAAAGCATCGAAGCAGTTAAACGTCTCCGAATTTGGCAAAAGTCCGCAGGGCAGAAGTCTGGTTTATGCCGTGTACGATAAGGACGGCCTCACACAGCCCGATCGCATCCGCAAGGCGGGTCGTATTGTTTTATGGGTGCAGGCGGGCATACATCCCGGCGAGCCGGAAGGCAAGGATGCCGGCTTGTTGCTGTTGCGCGACCTCGTTGTTTATGGAAAGGATAAGGCACTTTTCGAAAACGTAAGCCTGTTGTTTATTCCCATCCTCAATGTTGACGGGCATGAGCGATTTGGACCTTACAACCGCATCAACCAAAACGGCCCTAAAGAAATGGGATGGCGCACCACAGCCCAAAACCTAAACCTGAATCGCGATCATCTGAAGGCTGATGCCCCTGAAATGCAGGCGTGGCTTAAGCTGTTTCAGCAATGGATGCCCGATTTCTTTATCGACACCCACACTTCCGACGGAGCTGATTATCAGTATGTAATGACCTATTCGCTCGAGATTCACGGGCAAATGGATTCGGGCCTTACCACCTGGCAAAAAGAAAGCTATCTGCCTGAATTGGAGAAGCTAATGACAGTTGCTGGCTACCCGATATTTCCTTATGTGAGTTTCCGTCGTTGGCACGATCCCCGCAGCGGCCTGATTGCCGGTGTTTCAGGCCCGATGTTTTCGCAGGGGTATTCAGCCGTTAATAATCGGCCCGGGTTACTTGTCGAAACGCACATGCTTAAGCCTTATGCACCCAGGGTTGAAGGAACGAAACAAATTATCCTTTCGACACTTAAGGTGCTCAGCGAACAGCATCAGAAACTTGTAGCCGCAATTCGTGAGGCCGACAAAAACACCGCTTCGGAAGAATTCAGGAAACAGCTCTTTCCGTTGCGTTTCAGGGTGGATATGCAGGATAGCACCATGATGCTTTTCAGGGGCGTTGAATACGAACACCGAAAGAGCGAATTAACCGGCGGCGACTGGTTTATTTATGATAGCACCAAAGCTGTTGACATGATGCTGCCTATGTTCGATAAATCGGTGGTAACGAAATATCTCCAATTGCCTGAGGCTTATGTCGTTCCAGTGGAATGGACAGCAGTAATCGAGCGTCTTCAGTGGCACGGTATCCGTTTTAGAACACTGACAAAGGATAGCCTGATGAAAGTGAGACTGTACCGCTTTAATAAGGCGGAATGGGCACGAACGCCCTATGAGGGAAGGCATCGCATCGGCCAAATGGAGCTGGAAGAATATGAGGATGAAGTCGTATTTCCAAAAGGCAGTGTAATAGTGCCCTTAGGGCAGCCTAAGGCCCGCCTCCTTGTGCACATGCTGGAGCCCGAAGGCAACGGAAGCCTGTTGGAATGGGGCTTTTTCAATACCATTTTTGAGCAGAAGGAGTATGCCGAGAGTTATGTGATGGAAACCCTGGCACGACAGATGCTTAGCGAAGTTCCTGGTCTAAGTGAGGAATATGA
>DAIOUP010000037.1:0-9785 GCA_036759465.1 Bacteroidales bacterium | reverse complement strand
CACCAGTACTTGAACCTGGGACCGTCTGATTATGAGTCAGATGCTCTGACCGACTGAGCTATAGGCCCGATTTACGTTTTTTTAACACGAAAAAAACGGTCCGTTTTTTGTTTTGGGAGTGCAAAGTTACAACTTTGCCTGTTTATTTCACAAGTTTTATTGCAAACATATGAAAACAGACACAACCATTACCGACATCATTTTCGACTTTGGCGGCGTTATACTCGACATCGACCCCCAGCTTACCATAAAGGAGCTTTTCAATCTGGGAATTAGCGATGTTGGCATTTTCGCATCGTCCGCATTTCAGGATGGCGTTGTGGGTAAACTTGAGCGGGGCATCATTACCCCTGAAGTGTTTCGCGATAAGGTGCGCGAGTTTGCTAAAAAGAACCTGAGCGATCAGGATATCGACGATGCCTGGAACGCCTTATTGCTCGATATTCCGAAAGAGCGTATCAGGATAATAGAAGATGTAAAACAGCATTACGGCATATATCTGTTGAGCAATTCGAACGAAATACATTATGAGCTGTATGTGCGCGACTTGCAGCTTCGCTTTGGGTATCGCGAATTCGACCAGCTTTTTCACAAGTCCTATTTTTCGTTCGATTTGCATCTGAGTAAACCTAACCCAGAGATTTTTGAGTTTGTCATCAATCAGCACCGCTTGAATCCTTCAACAACTTTATTTATTGACGATACTGCCGAGCATATTGCCGCAGCCCAAATGGTTGGATTGAAAACCTACCACATTCAAAAACCTGAGCAGCTGCACGATTTATTTACAGACGGCATTCTGCGGGAAGACCTTCCGCTTCGTTAGTCCCGTCTAGTAGCTTATCGTGGGCTGTTGCGGGTTTGATGCCATGAAAATGCGCTTCGATTTCTCCCAACAATTCAAGCATATTAGAAAATGTTTCCACTTCCATCAGTCTGATGCGAAAGGGCTTAAAATGCGGATATCCTTTAAAGTAATAGCTCCAGTGTTTGCGCATTTCCAGAATAGCCAGCCTTTCGCCTTTCCAGTCGACGGATTTTTCGAGATGAATGCGGCTAATGCGCACCCGCTCGTGAATGTCGGGAAGGGGTGGCAAAGTGCCCTCGGCCAGATACTGCTTCACTTCCCTGAATACCCAGGGATTGCCGTACGATCCGCGAGCGATCATTAATCCATCAACGCCGTAGGTTTCTTTGAAGTGCCTGGCCGATGGACCATCGATTACATCTCCATTACCAAAAACCGGTATGTTCATTCGGGGATTCTTTTTTACCTCGCCAATCAGCGTCCAGTCGGCCGGAACGCTCGAGCGTGTGGTACGTAGTCGACCATGTATGGTAATGGCTTGTATGCCAACGTCTTGAAGCTTTTCTGCTATCTCTACAATGTTCTTGTTTTGTTCATCATATCCAAGTCGGGTCTTTACGGTCACGGGAAGGTTAACAGCCTTAACTACCGCAGCCGTCATGGCAACCATTTTTGGGATATTATTCATAATGCCCGAGCCTGCACCCTTTGTAGCCACTTTTTTTACCGGGCAACCGTAGTTGATATCGATGATATCAGGCTTCACCGACTCGGCAAAACGGGCGGCCTCGACCATGGAGTCGATATCGTGGCCATATATCTGTATGCCGATTGGCCGTTCAAAGTCGGTAAACTCAAGCTTCTTGATGCTTTTGGCCGCTTCGCGGATGAGGCCTTCCGATGATATGAACTCGGTGTAAGTGATGTCGGCGCCAAACATCTTGCACACATGGCGAAAAGGCGGATCGCTCACATCCTCCATGGGCGCCAGCAAAATGGGAAATTCACCAACCTCTATATTTCCAATTTTAACCATTTGTTCTTCTGATTCTTAGCTTGCCCGGACCAAACCGGAGTAAAGGCGGCAAAATTACTAATTTTGCCGGTTTCAGTAACACCCCATCCAAACCATGTCTCATACACCGCTATTCGCGCACACCGGCAACGGTTTTCGGTTGATCACCCTGCTCTTTCTCATGCTCATGGGTGCGCTCATAGGAATGCTTGCCGGATATGCCATCATGGCAATATTTTCGGTAACAGATACTGAATCGCTCACCACAATGCGCATTATGCAGCTCAGCACACAAATAGGCTTGTTTTTCCTTCCACCGGCTGCATGGGCCTTGCTGTTCGAAACACACCCAAAATCAGCTTTAGGATTGAAGTCAACTGCCCCGGCTATAATGTTTGGGCTTGGTGTGCTGTTGATGCTCACTGCGCTTCCTCTGGTGCATGGTCTGTCGGAATGGAATCAGTCATTCCGCTTGCCGGAAAGTTTAGCTGCCATAGAGCAGCAGCTCAGGGCAATGGAAGAAAAGGCCGAGGCACTGACAAAGACTTTTCTTTCTGTCAGCACTATCGGCGGTTTGCTGTTTAATCTGCTTATGATTGCCGTGGTTCCGGCTTTTGGAGAAGAGCTGTTGTTCAGGGGCGTAATTCAAAATCTGCTGATTCGCTCAATGCGCAATGTGCATCTCGCAGTTATTCTTGGCGCATTGATTTTCAGTTTATTGCATTTTCAATTCTATGGTTTGATTCCACGTTTTTTGCTCGGTCTTTTTCTTGGCTACTTTTTTTTGTGGAGTGGCAGTTTGTGGGTGCCAATGCTCATGCATTTTGTTAACAACGGTCTTGCTGTAGTGGCGTTCTACCTACACTACAACGGAGTCTCCGATGTTCCAATGGAAGATTTTGGGTCGGTAACTTCCTGGTGGCAATGGGTAATCAGTGCAGTGCTGAGCCTGTCAATACTTTTGGCGGCATATAAAAGGCAATCTAAACAGGCATAATTGCTTCGTGGTCTAACGATCAAAACATTATCCCCGAAGTTTCTATCCAATCGTAATTCCAACTTACTTTTTCGGCATAAATAAAACAAAGAGGCCACCCTGAATCATCAGGGCAGCCTTTTAAATTTATTGCAAGAATTAATTAATTGCTTGCTGTTTGTCCTCTAAGGGTGGAATAGTTGATACGGAATGCACTGGCTTTGCGCAGCTCCTGCTTCACGTCGGTAACAACGCCCATCTTGGTTTCCTTATGCACCTTCAATGAGGTGGTAATAAGGCCGCGGTCGGCTTCGTTGCGTGCTTCGCGTTCGCGGGCAACAAACTCCTGAATGTCGCGAATGCGGGCAAACTGGTCGTTGAGCTGAATACGCGATTCGGTACCAAGCGCTGCATTTGTGGGAGGCCCGATGTAGATATAACTTACAAGCGACTTCTTTTCGAGCTTCTGAACTTCTGTAGCCTGAGGCAGTTTTACCTTGACCTTCAGGGTTACTTCACGCATAACTGTGGTTACCATGAAGAAGAAAAGAAGCATAAAAATAATGTCGGGCAATGAGGAGGTATTGATTGCCGGAGAGCCTTTAGTCTTTTTTGTTTTAAACTTTGACATATCAGTTTCCTCCTATGTTTTCGGGTTCAGCTTCGCTGATACGCATTGGCACAGCTTCGTTGATGGCTTTAATCTGTTCTTCGTCGGTGAGCTGGTTGTATTTCAGGCCAAACCGGCGTGACGACAATTCGTCGCGCAGTTCGTTGAAAGCGCGCGCCAGTTCGTTTTGCACCCTGATGTACATATCGTAGGAAGTACCGCGGTCATTTTTGAGCGAGATAACTCCTTTTGAGATGTAAACATCACCAAGGCCGGGAACATTAACCAGTTCGGTTTCCGGGTAATTGGGATCATCCGGAAACACCGGAGTCATAAAGCGCTTGGCCACATCCTTGAGTGTGCGGATATCGCCGGGTTTGCCATCTACGAGCAGCCTGTCGTTTTTATTCACCAGAACATTCAGCACGTTGCGTTCCTTGATTTTGATATCCTCCGGTGTTTCAATGGGGGGTGGAAGACGACGGGTAATACCCGAGTCAACGTCCATTGTGGTGGTCACCAGGAAGAAAATCAGCAGCAGAAATGCGATGTCGGCCATCGATCCTGCATTGATTTCCGGTGTTGCTCGTCGTGCCATGATGAATTATTTGAAGATTTTAATCACACTGGAATAGAGAATGGTAATGAGCGACAGAACTGCCAGAATGTAGGTGAAGTTCAGTCCCATTCCAACCCATTTTGAGGTTTCGGCGGTTACATTGAGGGTTTGCAGCTTCACTTCGCTGAAAGTGTTCCCCGACAGGGAATACGATACTATAGCGATAATAGCTACTAAACCAAGGCTTACCAGGAGTTTTACCACTCCCTTCGGATTGCTGATGAATCCGATTACCGGTGAAGCCAGGGCAACAATTACTCCGGCGATGAGCAAAATGTATCCCCACCGGAGCAAGGTGTCCGATTCGATGGTGCCAACATAGAACAGAATGGCCAAAAGTGCCGAAACTGCCATGAGGGCATACAGAACCAGACTCGCATATTTCGAGATCTTGTCCGTCATGGTATATTACTTTTTGCTGTATTTGTTGATCATGTCGATGAAGCTGATCGAGCTGTCTTCCATGTCGTTGACAAGGTTGTCGATCTTGGAAATGATGTAGTTGTAGAAAATCTGAAGAATAATGGCCACGATAAGACCGAATACGGTGGTAAGAAGGGCCACTTTAATACCGGTTGCAACGATCTGGGGGCTGATGTCGCCTGCAGCAGCGATATCGTCGAAGGCCTGGATCATACCGATAACCGTACCCATAAACCCGAGCATGGGGGCGAGTGCGATAAAGAGCGAAATCCAGCTAACGCCGCTTTCCAGACGACCGGTAATCACCGAACCATAGGAAACAATCGATTTCTCAACTTCTTCAACGCCCTGGTCGTAGCGCAGCAGACCCTGATAGAAGATGCTGGCAACAGGTCCGCGGGTGTCGCGGCAGATGTCCTTGGCTTTTTCAACACCACCATTCTCGAGGGCATCACCAAGCTGGCTAAGCAGCTTTTTGGTGTTGGTCGAGCTCAGGGTGAGGTAAATAATCCTTTCGATAGCGATAGCCAAACCGAAGATTAGGGTGAGCAATACAATACCCATAAACTCGGCACCGCCTTCGATGAACTTTTCCTTGATGGTCTCATGGAAGGTGAGGGGGGCTTCAGCGTCAGCCTGCATATCGAGCGTGGCAGCTTCCCCGGCTGGAGCTACGGCCTGTTCGGTTTGCGGTTCTGCGGCGGCAGCCGTATCCTGGGCAAGAACTGCTTGGCTTACACCAAATAACATCAAGCCGGCAATGGCCCAAAAAGCAATTAATTTTTTCATAGTTTGTTGATGTTGATTACTACTTTGAACTCTGTTTGTGTTGATTATCGATTTTATTTGACAGCAGCAAATGTATTAAAATTCCTTTGCGGAGAGAGCGGGATTCGAACCCGCGATACCCTTTTGAGGTATACACACTTTCCAGGCGTGCGCCTTCAACCACTCGGCCATCTCTCCATTACTTCAGCGTGTACGCACGCTTCGAGAAGTTGCGGCCAAAAGTACAAAAATATTTTTTCGTCTGTCAGGTTTTTTTGGTTTGTCAATAGTTTTGAAACGTTCTAAACAGTTCGTAATCAGCAGCTAATTTACAGCCACTCACAGGTCTATTTCCTGAGAACCAGCTTCTCAACATGGATCTTTTCACCACTTCTCAAAATGATAGCATAAGTGCCCTCCTGCAGGAATCGCAGGTCAAGCTGGCCATCGTTCAATTGAATATCTGACACAACCTGCCTTCCCCGAAGGTCGTAAACTATTGCCGTTGTGCCTTTACTGATCCCGTGAATGTGCAAAAGTCCGTTCGTCGGGTTGGGGTAGATACGGATATCGGTTTTTTGTTCCGATAAACCCAAAACCAGATTAAGGTTTGTAACCTTGCTCAGCCCCTGATGCGTGTAGGTTGATGTTTGAGGCAATGAAGGGTCGAAGATGGCTTCCAAAACCCCGATTTCAGCGCCGCGAAGCCTTCTCAGCAAAAATGTCTCTCCGGGCGTAAATCCTTGTATTACAGGACCTATACTGTCGCGACCAAAGACTGTCAGTGTCAATGGTTGTTGTGTTGATCCAACCTCTGCCATACCGGCAAGGGTACCTGTGGCATTGAATGCCATGATGAAATCGCCCGTCTGGGCAGCTTGAGATAAAACCGGTGAAGGGAACAGAATTAAATGGCTGTCGCCGGTAGGGTTAACGCCTCCGTTGCCCAAGTCGACACCTCCCTCATTGCCGCCAGCGACTGATTTGCACTGCGGGAAGCTGAGCTGAGAGGCTTGTGAAGCAAAAATGTAATAGGATTTCCCCGGTTCGAGTTGGGTAAGAGCGTTGATTCCAGCATCGGCCCAGTAAACGCGGTTTCCGGCTACTTCTTTGACAATCATGCCCTGAGGCAACCAGCCTGACAGGGCAACCGGACAGTTGACCGGAACTGGAATGAGGTTCCATCCAGCCTGAAGGTTGAGGGATGTTGGGGACGCATTTGGCCCGGCAAGCGTGAGAACGGCCGGAGCAGCCATCCTTATCTTATAACCTTTGGCTGGCTGCCAGTTTCCAAGGGTATTCATGCCCCCGGCCGGATAATACAGTCCGTCAGACGATTGTACTGCAATCAGATCGTTGCCCAGCGGGCCATACAACTGCTCAGGAGTGGTTTGGGCAGGGATAACAGCACTACCAAGACTGTTCCATCCGGGAAATAGCAAGGCGTGCTGAATCTGATATCCTCCTGTTGTAAGCAGTTGAAAATCATCGATGTACATGCCGTCTCTGACCACCGATCCATCGCTGGTAAATTTAAACCGGAGTTGAACCCAGGGCTGTCCCAGGTATTGTGCAATGCTGAAGGTGCGTTTTTGCCAGGTGTTTTGCACTCCGTTGAACTGTGCCAGCTGTGTCCATGAAGTGCCGTTGGTGCTGGCCTCCAGATAAACGTAGTCGTAATTGGTTTCGAGGTCGTAGCGCGTCCAGAACGAAAGCTCGGCAGAGGTGTAGCCAAGACTCAGGTCCAGTGGCCTGAGGTAAGCATAGCTTGTGGTATTGTTGGTATAGTTGCCAACCGGACTTTCGCTGATTGAATGGGTGGGCGAATAAGCCTGAGTCGTGGTGAGGCCCCATTGCTGGGTAAACTGCCAATATCCCGCACCATCCTCGAAGGTCATGGTAATGGGCAGCGTCATTGGGGGCATGGGAACTATGTTGACCTCGTTCGATGGCGGAGACTCCTGCAGCGACTGCTGATAAACAGCTGTTATTCTATAGGTATAATTTGTACCATTGTTCACCTGAAGGTCAAAATATTTGTTGCTGGCAGTGGAATCTATTACGACAGCGTTGCGATAAATCTTGAAATAAGCAGCATCGGGAAGCGTCGCCCAATTGAGTTTCACGAAGTTGCTCCCGGCGGTGGCTATGAGATTCTGAGGAGGGTTGAGTCGGTTGGCCATCGTTGCCATTGCAGCAAGCGATGCCCTTGTAAATACGGCTGCCTGAGCAGCATTGTTGTAGCTGGGACCTATACGGTCGTTGGCGGTGTGAATGAAAGGGCTGTAGTCGGGCACTGCTTCAAAGGGGAAGATCCCCATGAAACCATTGTTGTTGAACGAAGTGTGGTCGCTGTCGCCGCCGCTGAGGCTTCCGGGGGAAACAACAAAATCGGGCAAATATGTGGCGCAAACCTGGGTATAGAACTGCGCCAGCGGTGCCGCCGACTGCGGATAGATCAGGGTGGATTTAATGGTAGTATTGCCAGGTTTGAGGTAGCCGATCATATCGAGGTTGAAATAGCCATGAATATTCATGCCTTGGTTCTTTGCCCTTTGGGCATAGGCTGCACTGCCGTATAAGCCGTATTCCTCTCCCGAAAAAGCACAGAAAATAATGGTGCGGTCGAAGGTGTAGTTGCTTATGATGCGTGCAATCTCTAGCACTCCGGCAGTGCCGCTCGCATTGTCATCGGCTCCAGGAGCCGTCGAACCGTTGCTGTAGCTATCATAATGCGCACCGCAGATCACATATTCGTTGGGGTATTTGGTTCCTGTAAGCGTAGCAATTACGTTATCGCTGGCTGCCCCACCAGGCATGGCAAAGTCCATCACCACCACGCTCAGACCGTAGCTCAGAAATTTGTCCTTTATCCAGTTCTGTGCAGCAACACTTTGGGGGTGATAAGCATTACGGGTGCCATAATCTTCCAGTTGCTGTGTTGTAGCCGTAATGTTGAGCGGATTAACCTGAGCTATAAGCTGTTGCACAAAGGGATCAGGAGTGATGTTGCGCGGCAGGCTACCATTGGCCTCATGAGGTAGCTTTACAGCTTCGGGCAGAAGGCGTACTATTCCATTGTGATGATAAGGTGTGATGGCCACGGAAGGATCAGTGACTGCTATAACAGCCCAACCATTGCCGGAGTGAAGAACTTTGGCCTTTGCGGCAAGATCAGCCAGGGCATCCTGCTTTTTCACTTCTGGGATATGAAGGAAATAATATCGTTTGCCGTTTGCCCACGCATCTACATCAAGCACAAGATGGGATTCCTTGGGCGTAAAATCCACTGTGGCAATAACAAAGTTATCACCTGTATAATGCACTTTGACTGCCGGATTTTCGATGAGCTGCCTGATGTGATCGTTCTGGCCGCTTTTGATAAGGACAAGTTGACCAGCATTTAGCCAATGAAAACAAATCAATAAGAACGAGAATAGTAAAACACGCTTCATAAGTCCTGAAATGAAAAACGAACCAAAAGTAGGTAAATGCCCGGTGGGGAAGGATAAATAAAGTGCATAATTGGCATCGGCATGCTTTATCCCGCAAAAAAACGATTTACCCCAATATCAAACCGACGTAAGCTATTCGATGGTCATCTCGCCTCTGAGCGGGGTTTGCAGCAAACGCACCAAAGCATCGCCGTAATAACCCTCACCCAGCAGATACATCAGTTTAGTCAGGGCCGACTCGGTGGTGATGTCGTGGCCACCAACAAGGCCAATTCTGCTCAACATAACGCTGGTTTCGTATTTACCAAGCTCGACCGATCCGGCCTTGCACTGGGTTACATTAAATATGAGCAGACCACTATGGATAGCTTCTTCCAGGGCATTGATAAACCATTCGTCGGTGGGGGCATTGCCCGAACCGAAAGTCTCGAGAATCAGCGCTTTCAGGCCCGGAATGCCAAGGGTGCTTTGCACTACGCTTGGGCTGATGCCGGGAAAAAGTTTGAGTATGCTTACGTTGTTGTCAAGCTTTGTGTGGGTGCGCAAACGTTTGAAGTTCGGCCTCAGGATATTGCTGCGATTGTAGCGGATGTGCACGCCCACTTCGGCAAGGAGGGGATAGTTGCCCGAAACAAAGGCGTTGAAACCCTCCGCGTTAAATTTTGTTGTGCGGTTGCCGCGCATCAAGCGATTCTCGAAATAGATGGCTACCTCGGGAACCAAGGCCACGCCGTCTTCCTTGGCGGCCGCAATTTCTATTGCCGTGAGGAAGTTTTCCCTTCCGTCGGTTCGAATTTCACCCATTGGCAGCTGCGAACCGGTCAGGATCACAGGTTTGTTCAGGTTTTCTAGCATAAAGCTCAGGGCCGAGGCTGTATATGCCATGGTGTCGGAGCCGTGCAGCACTATAAAACCATCATATTTCTCATAGTTCATCTCTATCGTTTCCACCAGCCTCACCCAGAAATCGGGCTTCACATTGCTGCTGTCGATGAGTGGTTCGAAGCCAATGAAGTCGATCTGATAGCCAAAGCTACCGAGCATTGGTAGGTGCTCGTACATATTGCTGAAATCGAAAGGCACCAATGCGCCTGATGCGGTGTCCTTTACC
>DAIOUP010000036.1:0-9841 GCA_036759465.1 Bacteroidales bacterium | reverse complement strand
GTTGATTGTCTACAAAAGCCGAGTTGTGGGTGTTGAGCACCACCAGTTCGGCGCCGTTGTCGAGCTCGTAGCGCGTTTCTATGAAACAGCGGTCGAGCAGAAAGAGGCGGTCTGGCCAGCCGGCTATGAGCGGATAGGCATAACGCCGGGCCAGTCGCGGCATGGGCTTGCTCAGGCTGAGTTGTCCGGCCAGCACGCGTCCCATGGGTTCGCGCAGCGGAACTGGAACAAAAGGCACTTTGTAGTTGACCGCCTTGGTGAAGTGGTAATCGGGTAAGGCATTTGCAATTACGGCCGGCTGATCCATACGGTAGGTGCGCCGGGCGTCGAAGTCCACTTCCTGCAGCAGCCAGATATCGGCCGGGTTGTTGCGGATGAATTCGATGATCCTGCCAAGATTATCGCGGGTGGCTTCTTCGGTGGTGCGCACACGGCGTCCGCCATCGTAAAAGAAATCCATGGTGTTGTCGAGGCCGGCATAACCAATGTTCCACGTAATCAGACTGATATCATCGGTATTGAGCGACGGATTGCCCGGAGCATAATGCGTCGAAAGTTCTTCCACAGGTTCGGGTTGATAGTCGGTGAGGTTGATGTAGAGCAGGAAAAGCCCGAATGCAAGTAATGGAATGAGTATAAGCCCGGCGATTATACTGAACAGAATTTTCATGGCAAGGTTTTTTTGAATGTGTAAAGGTAGTAGAAAAGGTACCTGATGACAAAGCGATGTAAAAGACTGAATGCAATGCGGTTAACATTTTTTATCAGGCCCTGTCCGGCTGCAAACGAATGTTCGCCTTACTTTCGTTGTTCAATCATACATGTTGAACCGTCGTTTTATTTTTCTGTTACTTTTTGCCTTGCCTTGGGTGCCTGCTGATGCTCAGGAACTTATAAGGCTCGAGGGTATAGTGTTGTCGTCCGACAGCCTTTTGCCGCAAAAAAACGTGCACATCATCAGCCGAATGACGCGTTCGGGTACCATTAGCGACGAGCACGGCCGTTTTTCGCTGCGCGCACTGCCATTAGATACGGTGTTTTTCAGCGCCGTTGGTTTCAGAAAACGTATTGTGCCTTTCGATCAGTCGTTTCTGCGGCCGGGAGAAACATGGAAGGTGCTCATTACCAAGGACACGGTAACCATGGACGAGGTAGTGGTGCGTTCGTTTTACGACTGGCCAACCTTTCGGCACATGTTCGTAAAAATGCCATCGATCAAGCCCATCAATCTGGAATCGATCAACGAAGAACTAAAGGATATACTGCTTTATGTGCAGCCTGCCCCTATGACCATAAAAGGGCCGATACAGACGCTTTACGACCTTTTCAACGATATGGCCCGCCTGCAACGCCGTCTGGAACGCAACCGCAGAGCATACAACCAGCAGCTTATACGCGAAGGACGTTTCGACGAACTGATACCCGAAGAACCTGAACACAAATACCGACCGCCGGAATAAACGATGTTGAAGCCATGAGTCCGACTATTTCCAATAACAAACGGCCTTTCCGGGTACTCTTTGTATGTCTTGGCAACATCTGCCGATCGCCTGCAGCTGAGGGCATCTTCAAGCGCATTGCCCACGACAGGGGATTGCACGTAGAGGTCGATTCGGCCGGCACTTCGGGCTGGCACCAGGGCGAGCCCGCCGATAGCCGTATGCGCAGGTCTGCAAGACACAGGGGCTATGAATTGACGAGCATTTCGCGTCCGGTGCGCCGCAGCGATTTTGAGCGCTTCGACCTGCTGGTGGCCATGGACGACAGCAATTACCACAACCTGTGCGAGATGGCCAGCACCAAAGAAGAAGAAGATAAAATTGTGCGCATGGCCGACTTTCTCGACAGAAAAGACTACGATCATATCCCCGACCCCTATTACGGCGGTGCCGATGGCTTCGATTTGGTGATCGACCTGTTGGAAGAGGCTTCCGAAAACCTGGCACAGGAAATACAGGATATTTACGGACCTCAGGTATGAAAATCCACCAAGTAAACAAATACCAGCACGGTAAGTAATAGCCGGTTAGGCGTAAAATCGTTTTCCAGTAAGCCTCAAAATACTATTCGCGCAAATTAGAAATCCGACTTATACATTTTACGAGTATTTCACTTATTTCCCCTGGATTAGGAAACGCTGTTTTGTGTGGTGAAGATTTTGTCCGAAGATCAAAAACCCAATCATTTCACTTACTCTCATAAATCACCTTCGTAACTACTTCGCCAACAGCCTGAAGGGTTTTGGGATCAATCTGGCTGAGGTTGTCGCCCAGGGTGTGCCAGTACTCGTAGAAGGTGCCATTACTGCTGTTAGGGTCGAGGTGGATGATGTTGATCATGGGGATGCCGGCAATCTGGTTCACTGGCAGGTGGTCGTCGCTGATGGGGGCGCCGGGTTTGTTTATGAACTTGTAGTCGTAGCCCATGCGCTGGGCGGTGCGCCAAACTTTGTCGAGCACCCAAGATGCGTATTGCTGCGAGAAATATTCGCGCGGAAAGATGGCATTAGGGGCGCCTACCATGTCGAGCAGGATGCCAAACTGGGCACGGTAGCCCGGCACATGCGGATTGCGCGACCAGTGCTGTGAGCCCAGCGCCCAGTGTTCTTCGGAGCTGCCGCTGCGCGGGTCGTCCTGATGCGGGCCATAATCTTCGAGATCGAAAAAGATGATATCAACGCCCTGGGCGGGGTCAAGAGGTTTTTGGTGAAGAAGGCGGGCAATTTCGAGCAACACACCCACGCCGCTGGCCCCGTCATTGGCCCCATCAATGGGTTTGCGTCGATTTGCGGGGTCGGGATCATGATCGGCATAGGGCCTTGAGTCCCAGTGGGCAGCTAGTAAAATACGTTTACGGGCCTGTGGGTTGAAGCTGCCAATGATATTTTTCCCGTCGAAGATGGTCTTGTTGTAAGCCCTTGCCTTGAACTGCTGTATCATGGCCGTGTCGGCATGGCGGCGCAACTGTCCGTAGAGCCAATCGGCCGCTTTTCCATGAGCGCTGCTGCCCGGCACGCGTGGTCCGAAAGCCAGCTGGTCTGCTACGTAACGGTAAGCCGAATCGGCCGAAAAGGCAGGAATTTCCAGCTGTCGCGCTTGCTTTTCCACGCCATCTGATGCAGCGGGTTTCCGGGTGGTTCCGTTACAGCCTAAGAGGCTTAGAGCAATCATGATCAGCAAGATATGAAAACGAAGCATGTAATTATTTTTGGCAAAAATAACCATTCCGGTATGCGGGGGCGGAAGGCAGCCTTACAGAAAGTTTGCGGGCTGACCGAAGGCTTCCGTAAAAACCAGCGCGCTCAGTGCTTTACGCTCGCGTGCACTGGTTTCCATACCTTTAAGGTTTGGATGCAGGTTTTCGGGACTGCCCATAAAGCCGATGGTGTTGGCCGTAACAACCTTGAAATCATGCGGCAGCGCGAAAAGTTCGGCAGCTTTTAATGTATCAAATCCGCCCATTTGATGAACATAAAGCCCTTCGTGCATGGCCTGAAGCGTAAGGTAGGCCATGGCCTGACCCAGATCGTAGAAGGCAGATTTGTTTTCTTTACCCGGACTTTTTGCCGAGCTTGTTTTTGCAATGGCCAAAAAGAGCACCGGAGCACTGCCGGCCCACAACTGATTGAATTCCACCAGCGTTGAAAAAATCTTTTCGTAGGTTTCATCGCCTTTAAAACCCAGGATAAAGCGCCAGGGCTGTTCGTTGCTGCTCGAAGGTGACCAGCGGGCTGCCTCGAAAATGCGCTGCAGCTTCTCTTTTTCTACCTGCCTGCCATCGAAAGCCCTTGGACTCCAGCGTTGTGCTATAAGGGGCATGATGTCATAATCCGGACTTGCAATCTTGATGTGTTTGGTTTCGGTGGTTTGCATGCTTACGATTATTTAACGCTAAACAATGCAAAAGTGCAATTTGTTCCGTGAGCCTGGTTTGGACTGGCGGGGTATCTTTGCCCGAAATTTGTCCCCAATGTTTGGTTACAACTTCCACACCCATACCCATTATTCCGACGGCCGCGACACGCCAGAAGCATTTGTGCGGCAAGCGATTGCACTCGGCATGAAAGCTTTAGGCTTCAGCGAACACTCGCCTCTGCCATTCGACAACAAGTTCAGCATCAAGGAAAAAGATCTTAAAAATTATGCTTCCGAGGTGCGTCAATTGGCCGAGGCATATCAAGAAAGGCTCGACATTTTTCTTTCCATCGAGATGGACTACATTCCCGGCATTTCAGAAAATTTTGACAGCTTGCGCCAAAGGGCCGGTTTGGATTACGTGATTGGCTCGGTGCACCTTGTGGGTAGTGATCGGGAAGAAAACCTGTGGTTTACCGACGGGCCGGATGTGGCCGTTTACGACGCCGGTTTGCAGCAATTTTATGGCGGTGATATACGCAGAGCCGTAAAAGCATTTTATGATCAAACCAACGAAATGATCGAAACCCAGCAGTTCGACGTAATCGGGCATTGGGACAAAATCAAGATGCACAACCAGAACCGATATTTCACCGAAGACGAAGCCTGGTACAAAGATCTTGCTCTCGAAACCCTTGAGCTCATTGCCTCGAAGGGATTGATCGCAGAAGTGAACACCCGCGGTCTATACAAAAAGCGTTCCGACAGTCTTTATCCCTCACAATGGCTGCTCCAGGCCATGAATGAGCGCGGAGTGCCGGTAATCATCAGCTCGGATGCACACCACCCATCAGAACTGTTGCTCGAATTCGATATCGCCATCAGGGCAGTAAAAGAGGCTGGCTATCGTTCGGTGCTGGTTTTTGGTAGCAATGGCTGGCAAGAAAAACCTTTGGTTTGAAATCTGCAGACCCTGCATGAGGTAAAAAAACGGATGTGTTACGCTGAAAGGAAAGCGAGATGTTCAAAAATGAACAATATCAAGGTCTATAAGTCCCCAATAACGCCCTAATAAACCAAAATGTGAATTTATTAACAAAAAACGGCTACTTTTGCAATGCTTCGTCTAGCAGTCAGACAATCACATAAAATCTTAACACTATGGCATTTAACCTCCGTAACCGCAGTTTTCTGAAACTGCTCGATTTCACTCCGGCCGAGATTCGCTTTTTGCTCGATTTGTCGGTCGATCTAAAGAAAGCAAAATACGCAGGCACCGAACAGCAGCGTCTGAAAGGCAAGAACATTGCCCTGATTTTCGAGAAAGATTCCACCCGTACCCGCTGTGCCTTCGAGGTGGCTGCTTACGATCAGGGAGCCCATGTTACCTATCTTGGTCCCTCGGGTTCGCAAATTGGCAAGAAAGAGTCGATGAAAGATACGGCCCGCGTGCTCGGCAGACTTTACGACGGCATCGAATACCGTGGTTTCGGACAGGCCATCGTCGAAGAACTGGCCAAATATGCCGGCGTGCCTGTCTGGAATGGCCTCACCAACGAGTTTCACCCCACGCAGATTCTGGCCGACCTACTCACCATGATTGAGCACAGCGACAAGCCCCTGCACCAGATCAGCTTTGCTTATTGTGGCGATGCCCGCAACAATATGGGCAATTCGCTCATGGTTGGGGCAGCCAAGATGGGTATGGATTTCAGGGCCGTTGCACCAAAACAGGTGTGGCCCAACGAAGAGCTGGTAGCCAAATGCCGTGAAATTGCTGCCACAACCGGTGCCAAGATCACACTTACCGAAAGTGTTGAAGAGGGCGTAAAAGGCGTTGATTTCCTCTATACCGACGTTTGGGTGTCGATGGGCGAGCCAGATCATGTATGGGAAGAGCGCATCAAATTGCTCAAACCCTATCAGGTGAACAAGGAAATGGTAGAAAAAACAGGCAACCCCAAAGTAAAATTCCTCCACTGTCTGCCTTCGTTCCACAACCGCGAAACGGCTGTAGGGGAGCAGATCTACCAAAAATTTGGCCTCGAAGCCATGGAAGTTACTGATGATGTTTTTGAGTCGGAACATTCGGTGGTGTTCGATCAGGCCGAAAACCGCATGCACACCATCAAAGCCGTGATGGTGGCCACACTGGGACAGTAATTCATTGTCAGATATTATTGGAGCGCAAAGCCGGACTGCAGATAAGATTTTCCGGCTTTGCGTTTTTTGCCTCGTATAGTTGGCTGAACGCAAGTTCGCGCGCGAACATGCCGGACTCACACTTTCCCGTTTGATTTTATTCTTGATTTCCGGGCCAAATATTGCTTACATTGCAGCATTATTTCTTAACCAATAATCAGCAATATGGGTTTTATATCTGAATTCAAGACGTTTGCCATGCGTGGCAATGTGCTCGACATGGCGGTGGGTATCATCATTGGTGGTGCCTTTGGTAAAATTGTGTCGTCCTTCGTGGCCGATGTCATCATGCCTCCTATCGGGCTGCTGGTGGGCGGAGTGGATTTCAGCGACATCAAGCTCACGCTCAAGGATGCCGTGATGAACGGCAGCGAGGTGGTAACACCGGCCGTTACGATGAACATCGGGCTTTTCCTCAACACGGTGATCGACTTCACCATCGTTGCCTTTGCTATCTTCCTGCTGATCAAGGGAGTGAACAATCTTGCGAAGAAAAAGGCCGAAGAGCCAGCTCCTGCGCCTGCTCCTCCGGCACCCAGCAAGGAAGAGCTGCTGCTCACAGAAATCAGGGATATTCTGAAAAACAAGTAAACAAAAATCCGGCCCTGGCGCCGGATTTTTTTATTTGTGCTGTGCCAGCTCCTTTTCGAGCTGGGCATACCACTCCTGTCCAAACTTTCGGACAAGGGCCTCTTTCAGGAATTTGTACAAGGGAGTCCCGCTGCCTGCGCCAAGCCTTCGTGCAGGAAGGCAGATATTCCACTGATGATAGTTGACAAAAGTGAAGCCACCCTTTTTCTTTAGTCGCACCGGGTAGAGGTGACAGCTCAGGGGCTTACGCAGGCTACTCCTTCCTTCATTCCAGGCCTGTTCGATGGTGCAATAGCTAATGCCATTGGGGTGAAACCCTACAAAAGCGCACTCTTTTCCATTTACCAGAGAAGTAACAAAATTGCCCGACTCATCATAGTCGAATACGCCATTTTCATTAACTACCTGACGTCCGGCTTCGGTCATAAAAGGTAAGATCTGCTCTATTTCGTCTTCCAGTATGCTGATTTCCTCTTCTTCGAGCGGGGCGCCGGCATCGCCGGCCACACAGCATTCACCTTTGCATTTGGGTAGGTCGCAGACAAATCGTGCAGCCAGAAAATCGTTAGACAGTATGGTGTTTCGTATGATAAGCATGGGGCAAAATTAGGCAAACACACCTATTCCAAAAGTGGCTTCCGAATTGAATTTACTTACATCTGGTGGGATTAACCTGGCCGAGTGCTTTAAACCGAGGCTTTCAGCTTAGTTAATTGAATGCACATAAACATCCATCTGCGGGAAGGGGATGGTGAGGCCTTGAGCAGCAAAGGTTTCGTAAACCTTTCGGTTCATGTTGAAAAATACCGGCCAGTAGTTCTCGGATTTTGTCCAACAGCGCACAACAATGTCCACCGAGCTGTTGTTGAGTTTTTGCAAAGCGATGAAGGGTTCTGGCTCGGCCAGGATGCGGTCGTCAGCTTCAATGAGTTCGCGCAGCACCTGTTCTGCCTTTCCGTAATCGTCGCCGTAGGCAATGCTGAACACCCAGTCAACCCTTCTTTCGGGCATTTTCGAATAGTTGATGAGCGATCCGGTGGCCAGGGCGCTGTTGGGGATGGTAACCACGCGGTTATCGAATGTGGTGAGCATGGTGTACATCATCTGGATTTCGCGCACGGTGCCGATGTAGCTTCCGCTTTCGATCACATCGCCCACGCGCAGGGTTTTGAAAAGCAAAATAATCACCCCACCGGCCACATTCTGTAGAGTACCCTGCAGAGCCAGACCAACAGCCAAACCTGCAGCACCCAGCATGGCGATAAAGCTGGTCATTTGTACCCCTACCATGCTCAGCACGGTGATGATTACCAATATTTTGAGGGCGATGCTCAGAAAGCTCCGCAGAAAAGTGCGCAGCGATGGGTCAACATTGCGGCGCTCCATGATGCGCATCAGGCCTGCTTTGAGCCGTCCAACCAACCAAAAACCTACAATGAGGGCGAGAACGCCTCCCAGCAGGCCCATACCAAGCTCTACTATAAGTTTCAGCAAAACTTCAGAATCGGTGAATATGCGGCTGGCAGTAGTCTGTTCCATGTTTGAGGCACAATAAGGTTACACAAAACTAATATTTTGTCCTGCGGGCAGCCCGGTGACTGCCCATCAAAATTTGCCTAGAATTTGCAACCGTTTGAAGCTAATCTCAATAGTCCCGGGCTTTCCGATGTTTTCGTTTTTTAGGCATTGTGTTACATTTGCCGAAACCAGCCGTTGAAATTTCAGGTCTAAACGAAAAGTTTAAATGGGTTTACATTAAGCAGATTGAGCACAATCAACAGAAAATTTAATAATTAAAGCATAAATGAAGATTTTAAAATTCGGAGGCACTTCGGTAGGATCTGTAGAGGCGATAAATCAGGTGGTATCCATTGTGCGGCAAGCGCACCTGCAAAGCGACCCTGTTGTGGTTGTTTGTTCTGCTATGGGAGGTGTTACCAATCAACTAATTGCCCTGGCCGAATTGGCGCAGGCTAATGATGACCTGACAGCACTGTTTCATCAGCTGGTGAAACGACATATGGAAACTGCCGAAGCCCTGCTGAGCGATGCTCACGATTTGCAAAGCGATTTGATGAGCATGTTTGCCCGGCTCGAAAATCTGCTGAGCGGCATTGCCGCCGTAGGCGAGCTGTCGGCCCGCACCCGCGATCTGGTGATGAGTTTTGGCGAGCAACTTTCGTGCAAAATGGTAGCGGCATGTCTGGAAGATGCCGGACTGAAAAGCCTCTACACCGACAGCCGAGCCCTATTGATTACTGACAGTCGCTTTGGCAATGCTATTGTGAATGAGGAGATTACATATTCAAATATACGCAACTGGTATCATCAGCTGGGTAAAGTCGTTCCGGTGGTGACAGGTTTCATTGGCAACAATGCCAAGGGCCAGACCACAACCATCGGCCGTGGTGGTTCCGACCTCACCGCAGCCATCTATGGTGCAGCGCTCGAAGCCGACGAAATTCAGATATGGACCGATGTGGATGGTTTCATGACGGCCGATCCACGACTGGTGCGCAATGCTTTCACCTTGCCTGAGCTCAGCTACAAAGAGGCAATGGAGTTGTCCTACTTCGGTGCCAAGGTGATTTACCCACCCACCATGATACCTGCCATTGAGCGAAACATTCCCATCGTCATCAAAAACACCTTCAATCCCGGGCATCCTGGCACTACCATATTGCCGGCCTCGGGCAAAAACGGCAAGTTGATCAAGGGGATATCGTCCATCAGCCGGGTCAGCCTCATCAACTTGGAAGGAGGCGGCATGGTGGGGCTTATGGGTTTCGGCGGTAAGCTTTTTGGTGCATTAGCCGAAGCCGGGGTCAATGTCATCCTCATCACCCAGGCCAGCTCGGAGCACAGCATCAGCTTTGCCGTTGCCCCCGACGATACCGATGCGGCCCTGGAAGCCATCCGCTCGCGCTTTTCCTTTGAGCTCGAAACCAGAAAGATAGATGCCCCAACAGCCGAAAGGGACATGAGTATTCTGGCCGTTGTGGGCGAAAACATGCGCCACACACGCGGGCTGAGCGGCAAACTGTTTCAGGCACTGGGGCGAAGCGGCGTGAATGTGGTGGCCATTGCACAGGGCTCGAGCGAGCTCAACATTTCGGTAGTCATTGACTCGGCCGACCTGGCCAAGGCACTCAATGCAGTGCATGATCAGCTTTTCCTTTCGCCACACAAAAGCC
>DAIOUP010000035.1:0-9886 GCA_036759465.1 Bacteroidales bacterium | reverse complement strand
GTCCTTATATGAGCTGATCTCGTCGAGCACTACGGTTTTTTCTTTTTCAAGCTCCTGTTCGGGAAAGGTTGAGGAAAGCGTCACATCGGCAAAGAGTTCGGCTGCACGGCCATAATTGGGGCTCAGGAACGAGGCGTGAATACATGTTTCTTCCCTTGTTGTGTAGGCGTTAAGGTCGCAACCCACATTCTCGAGAAAGTTTACTACCTGATAAGCTTTGCGCCTTTTTGTTCCTTTGAAGAGCATGTGCTCGGTAAGGTGGGCTATTCCCTCGGGCAAATCGCCCTCATGTCTTGTACCGGCACCAATCATCAATGCAAGGTGAGCCAGTTCCTCATCCGTTCTGCGGTGTACAATCCTGAAACCGTTGGGTAAAACGGCATGCTCATAGGCTTGAGTGCCGGTATTCAGATTTGTTTTTTTAATTGGTGCTGGGATTCGCTTTTTCGGGCTCATCGTGTTTAATGCCATTGGCCTGCAAAAGTAATGCATTCGGCTGCTTATGATGTTAACGCACTGCTAACATGGCAAAATGGCCAGCGGGGCTTAAACTTCAACTGTTTTTCAAAGACCAAAGCCTTTGGCTATTTTTGGGGATAAATTTTTGCTATGAACGAGGTGACAAAACCAACCTTGATGCTTGATGTAGCAAAGGCCGTTGACAATATCTTGCGTATGAAGGAAAAGGCCGTCAGCCATGGAGTGTTGTTTCGGCCGCATTTCAAAACGCATCAGTCGGGGGTTGTCGGACATTGGTTTCGTCGCGAAGGTATCACGGCCATCACGGTTTCTTCTGTCGAAATGGCCTGGTATTTTGCTTCGCATGGGTGGAATGATATAACCATTGCCTTTCCGCTGAATATCAGGGAGATGGAACGAATCAACCGTCTGGCTTCACGTCTTAGCCTTACGCTTATTGTGGACAATTATTATCAGGCAACGGCGCTGGCAAATGCTCTGCAACACCCTTTAAATGTGATGATAGAGCTTGACACCGGGCATGGCAGATCGGGAATTGCAGCCGATGATACCGAAGCCATAGCCCGCCTTGCCCATGCGCTTGAGGTAGTTCCCGGCCTGCGGCTCACCGGTTTGCTAACCCATGCCGGTCAAAGCTATTCGGCAAAAAGGAAGGCGGCCATAGCGCAAATTGCTCAAAATGCCTTTGAAAAAATGGATGCGGCAAGGCAATTTCTTGGCCGTCCCGATCTGTTGCTCAGCTGGGGCGATACACCCAGCTGTTCGATGCTCGACAAGCTTCCGCCATTCGATGAATGGCGACCGGGCAATTTCGTTTTTTTCGATGTGATGCAATATCATATTGGAGCTTGCCGGCTCAACCAGATAGCCGTGGCGCTTTATTGCCCTGTGGTGGCTGTTTATCATTCGAGAAACCAAATGGTCGTGCATGCCGGCGCCGTTCACCTTTCGAAAGATTTTTTGGCGGCCGATGGCGACTTCCGAAGTTTTGGCTATGTGGTTCGTCCCGAAGCAGGCGGCTGGTCAGAGCCTATTGCGGGGGCCTGGGTATCTTCGCTCTCGCAGGAGCATGGTGTGGTTCAGTTTTTGCCCGAAGCGCAAATTCCATTTCAGCCGGGCGACCTCATTGGGATTTTACCCGTTCACAGCTGTCTTACCGCTGATGCCATGGGAGGATATCTAACGCTTGAAGGAGATAAAATACCGATGTTCCACAATCCGGCTTTTTAGTTTTCATAGGCTGTTTCAGGCGCTTTACCATTGAAGCCCGAATCGAGCTCATTCAGTATCTTCTGCACTTCGAGGTCGGTGGCGGTCAGTTTTTGGCGACAATGAGCAATCAATACTGCTGCGCGATTGATCCGGGAGGTAATATCGTCAATGGTCAATGTGTTGTCTTCCAGCGATTTTACGATGATTTCCAGTTCCCTGAACGCCTCTTCAAAAGTGAGATCATCCATTTTCATGATTTTCTGTTTTAATGATTTGACTTTGAATAAATCCCTGAGCCAGCTCTGTGCTTATAATCATGCCTGTCTGCAGCTCCGATGCATCGCGCAACGCCTTGCCATTCAGGCGGGTAATGCTGAAACCGCGCTTCAGCACACCCTCGGGATGCTGCAGAGCTATAGCTGCAGACAGGGTCTCGAGCCTGTGATTATTAACGCCCAGCAGGCTTCCGCAGCCCAGCACGAGTCGGGTTTGCAACTGACTAAGTCTGGCCCTGCTTCGTTCGATGAGCAGGGGGCTGATGCGGCGCATTATATCAGCGAAAGATTTAAGCTGTCGTTCTTTTATCAGCAATTGGTGTTGGGTATTTTTTGTCAGCAATTGCGCCGAATGTTCCAAACGTACACGGTTCGAGGCCACTGCCGCACCGGAGCTCTTGCCCAGGCGCAGGATCAGCTGATGAAGTTCGGCATTTTTCGATGCCACTACTGAAGGAGCGGTTTTCAAAACATTGCTTGCTCTTTCGATGCGGGTTTTCAGGTATTCGAACTTTTCGAGCAGAATGTCGGCCAGCTCGCTGGGTGTAATGGCGCGGGTGTGGGCAACCAACTCGGTTACGGTAAGATTGGTGGCATGTCCAATGCCGGTGAGCACGGGCAGGGGAAACGAAGCCACCGCGCTGGCTAAGGAATAATGGTTGAAAGCCGAAAGGCCGGTATCGCCTCCGCCTCCGCGAATGATTGCCACTAAATCGAAATGATGGCTTGCCTTCCTGATGTTGTTGAGCTGAGCCGTAATCTGCTCCACAGCTTTTTCGCCCTGCAATATGGCCGGGAAGAGCATATGCTCTATCAAAAAGCCTTGGCTACGCGCATTGATCAGCGAAACAAAATCGGCATAGCCCTTGCTCGTGGTCACCGAAATGATGGCCAGCCGCTTGGGCAGAAAGGGTGTGGGCAGGCTGCGGTTGCTATCCCAAAGGCCTTCGCGCTTAAGTCGTATAATACACCGACGTTTTTCGAGCTCCAGTTCACCAAGGGTAAACGAAGGGTCGATGTCGCTGATGACGAGGCTAAGCCCATGAATCGGGTCGAAACTAACCGAAGCTTCAAGCATCAGCTGCATGCCATCGCTAAGCTGTTCGCCCGTGGCCTGTAAGAAAGCGGCATTTATTCGACGGAAATCGTTGGCCCAGATGATGCCGCGCATTTGCGCCACAATGCGGCTTTCGGCGCGTTCGATGAATTCGGGGTAGCAATGGCCGGAGTAATCGTACCTGTTCAATTTGTTCATCTCGGCCTTTACCCAGAATCGGGAACCATAACGCCCGGCCAGCGTACGTCGGATGCTGTCGGTAACTTCCGAGAGGTTAAATACTTTACGCGAGTTGATTTGTTGCGACATATATATTTCGGCAGAGCTAAAATACTAAAAGACAACGAAGCCAAGGGTTCACAAACAAACCATGCTTTTCGTAACTTGGCTCGAAAATCGCAACGCATGGAAAGGTGGGTTTTGCTTATATCATCACGAAACGAAGATGCAGATTTGCTGCGCCCGATGCTCGGTGGCGGCAAGCTTGTGGTTTCGAAGGGGATGGTCGATTTGACAGAAGAAACTGAGGCTGTACTTTTGCGTCCCGATTATCTGCTGGCTTCCGACATGGAGCTGATGGAAAGCATCACATCGGAGTATCCTGAGGTGCCTCTGATTTTGCTCTGCGACGACGACACCGAAGCTCAGGCACTTAACCGCCTTGAAAATCCAGCCTGGGACTTTTTCAATACCAGTCATGCTGATGCGTACTGGCTTAGAAAAACTATTAATAATTGCCTGTGGCGCAGGAAGATGCATCGGGCAAGCATGCAGCGCCACCGCGAAGCCAACGAAGCCCGCGACTACAGCAACAGGCTGCTATCGCGCATGAGTCACGAAATCAGGACACCCTTAAATGCTGTGCTCGGTATGGCTGAGATGCTGCTGGATACCAACCTCAACAGCAAACAACTCTATTATACCCAAACCATCTATGAGAGTGGTTCGATGCTTGTGGCTTTGTTCAACGACATACTGGATTATTCCAAAATTGAGGCCGGAACTATTCGTATTCACGATAAGCCGTTCAACCTGTTCGACAGTATGCGCGAAAGCCTGCAGAGCGTTGTAGGTTCGGCATTGGAAAAACGTCTGGAAATCATCAGCCATATCGATCCGCGTCTGCCGCAGGTATTCATGGGCGACGACCTCCGCTTGCGTCAGATTGTGATGAATCTGCTCGATAACGGCGTGAAGTTTACGACCTCTGGCACGGTGAAGCTGTGCGTTTACAGGCAGCAGGACGATAAGACTTCGCAACTGATTTTGGAAGTCAGCGATACAGGCCCGGGCATACGCAAGGAAATTCTGCCACAGCTTTTCAAACCTTATGTGCAGTCGGGAACTATCAATCAGGTGCAAAAAAAAGGCGTAGGTCTGGGACTGGCCATCGTCGAACACCTTGTGCGAAGGATGAATGGTAATATAACTGTTGAATCCGAGCTGGGAACAGGTACCACATTCAGGGTTTCTTTACCATATCGTCCAGTGGATGAACAAAATATTCTGCCGCCGCCGGCCATTTTACAGGGCAAGCACATCTGGCTCGTAACCCAAAACGACCTGCTCGATAGTCTGCTCGCGGATTATATTGAATTTTCCGGGGCGCATCTTCATATTGAACATTCCAACTCCGAATATCCGCGACTAAACCATATTCTGCCGCAATGCGATTTGCTGATCACCCATCTGCGAACTGGCAATAAGATGGATCTCAAGCTGGTGGATATGGTGCGCGAACACTCTTCCAAACCGCATATCCTATTCAAGGAAAGCGAGAAAGCCAACGAAAAACTGATCGTGATACGCCGGGATACTGTCATCATGATGAAGCCGGCCGATATGCACGAATTCCTTGAAGTTGCCGAGGCCGTGCTGCTCGAAAGAGCCGATACATTGAATACCATCGAGCGCCACATTACCCTTGATGAGCGTTTGGGCACTTATCATCCGTTGGATATCCTTGTGGCGGAGGACAATGCCATCAACCAGCGTATCATTATGACTATCCTCAACCGTTACGGCTATCAGGCCAAGATGGTCGAAAACGGCCAGGAAGCCGTTGAATCGCTTGGGCGAAGGATTTATGATGTTGTGCTGATGGATATCCAGATGCCTGTGATGGATGGCCTTGAAGCCACCCGCCGCATCCGGCAGTCGTTTTCAAAATATCGCCAGCCGGCCATCATCGCGCTCACAGCCGACGTAATGCAACAGGGTAAGGAAGAATATCTTGCGGCAGGAATGACGGATGTTTTGTATAAACCGGTGCAAACGAAGGCTTTGTTGCAGGTCCTGGCCAACTGCGAGCGGCTTGACCGTGGTAGCGATTTCTAAACGACTCATTAACCAAACTGATAACCTATCCAACGAAAACAGTTGAAAACACTACTTTTGACCGCCCTGAAAAAACGATCTCAGCTGATGAAAATCGTAAAGCTCATCGCTATTCTTTTCATTTCTCTGATATTGAACGAAGTTGGCGCCCAGATAAAGCACACCGGACTGCCACTCATCAATAATTTCCCCCGAACAGTTTACAAAGCAGCCACGCAAAACTGGGCTATCGCACAATCGGACAATGGGCTGATGTATTTTGGCAACAACGACGGCCTTCTCGAATTCGACGGTCAACACTGGTCGTTGTACCGTGTCCCCAACAACAGTATTGTACGCTCAGTGCTGGCTGTGGGCGATACCATCTACAGTGGTGCCTACGAGGAACTTGGTTTTTTTGCTCCTTCAACCGATGGTCAGCTCGCTTACCATTCACTTACCTATCTGGTTCCTGAGGAGTATCGGTCGTTTGACGAGGTCTGGAAGATTTTCAAAACACCTGTTGGTATTGTTTTTCAGACCTTCAGGCTGATTATGATCTACGATGGCAGGCAGATCCGTTTTCTAAGCCCAAAGAGCCTGTATGCTCATGCTTATCAGGTAGGCAACGACGTTTATGTAGCCGATGCTACTTCGGGATTGCTCAGGCTCCGCAACTACAATCTGGAAATGATAAGTGCCGACGAGCGCTTCAGGCAAACAGAACTCAGATGCGTTTTGCCGCTTTCAGGTGGACAACTGCTGGTCGGTTTTATAAACGATGGGCTTTTTGTGCTTGAAAATGGTGTGCTTAAGCCTTGGAATACAACGATTAATGAGGAGCTCAGGCGAAACATCATTTTTTCGGGAACAAGGCTTGGCAATGGTTTGTTTGCCTTTGGTACCATACAGAACGGGGTTTACATTGCCAACGAACAAGGGCAGGTGCTTCAGCACGTAAACCGTTTCAAAGGGCTTTTAAACAATACGGTACTCAATATGGGCGAAGACCGCGACGGAAACCTCTGGCTCGGACTGGACAACGGTATCGACTATGTTGAGGTGAATTCGGCCCTGAGCATTTTCGATCACACCTTCCATATCGAGAGCACTTATGCCTCAATAGTACATAATGGTAACCTGTACGTTGGCACAAATCAGGGACTTTACTTCGCCCCGCTCGAAGAGCTTGACAATAAGCGTCGACTTGGTACGGTGTTCAGGCTAATTCCGGGTACCGAAGGTCAGGTGTGGTCGCTTACCGAAGTTGAGGGTCAGCTGATTTGCGGTCATAATTTCGGGCTGTTTCATATCCAAAAGGAGAGTGCAGCTAAACTGGCCGACGATCGTGGTTATTGGACGGTTTTACCCTGGAATCAAAAGGCCGATACGCTTCTTTGCGGAACGTACAACGGATTGACCGTAATGATAAAGGAGGGCAGGACATGGAAATATGGCTGGAAAATAAAGCAATTCACCGAATCGAGCAGGGCAATGGTACAGATGGGGAGTTCCCTCTGGATTGCCCATGGCTACAGAGGTCTATTCAAAGTTGAGCTCGATGCCAGGCTGCAGAAAGCTGTATCCACAAGACTGTATTTCAACGAGCGCGGATTGCCAGCCGAACTCCCCTACGGGGTGCACAGCTTAGATAACAGGATTGTTTTCACAACTCCCGACGGCTTCAGGGCTTATGATAAACAAACCGACAGTTTTAGCCCCGACGATCGATTTAAAAGGATTTTTGGCAACAGAAAAATCAATCACATCATCGCTGATCATGCAGGCAACTACTGGTATTTTGCGGAAGGCCGCTTAGGCCTGATGCGGCTGATGGAGGACGGTAACTACAACGATATTACTTCCCCTTTCAATCGCATCAACGATATGATCATCGTTTCCTACGAGAATATTTTTGTGCACGACAACCGCAATATATTTATAGGGACGAAAAGCGGACTTCTGCACTACGATCCTATGTTCAGGCGCAGGGAACAGACAAGCCCTGTGGTATTGCTCCGTGAATTGGCATTTCAGGGTAATGATGAGGCTAAAATCTTCTACAACATTGATCCGCAAAGAGCGGTTTCCCTATACCAGCAATCAGCCTTGAGCATACCCTACAGGCTGAACGACATTTCACTGCGCTTTTCTAGCGCGGTTTATGAAGCTAAGGGCACTACAGAATTCTCGTTTCGCCTGAAAGGCTTCGACCGTGACTGGTCGCAGTGGAACAGGCTTACTTACAAGGAGTACACCAATCTGCCTGAAGGAAAATATGTGTTCGAGGTGCGATCGAGGGTGCCCGGAGGCGCAGCTGAGGAGGTGTTCAGCTTTCCTTTCGAAATCCTGCCGCCATTTCACCGAACTACCACGGCCTACATTTTTTATGTTATAGTGCTCATTCTCATCGTGGTGGGCAATGTCATCGTTTTGCAAAGACGCATCGCCCGCTCGGTAAGCGAAGCCCGCGAAAAGCACGAGCAGGAACTGCAGGAGCAGGAACGCGTGTTCAGGGAGCAAGCTCTGATTGCCGAAAAGGAAATTGTCAACCTTCGTAATGCCGCGCTTCAAAAAGAGGTTGAGCATAAAAACAAAGAGCTGGCCAACACCACATTGCATCTGATTCATAAGAACAAGATACTGAATGTCATTAAGGCCAGCCTCACCCAGATCAACGATACCAGCCTCAGCCCGCGAAAAAAGGATGAGCTCGAAACCCTAGTAGGCCGTATCAACAGGGAGCTAAAAAACGAACGCTTCCAGAAACTCTTCGATGAAACCTTCGATCAGGTTCACGATGATTTCCTGACCAGGCTGAAGGAGCTCCATCCCGAACTGACGCCCCGTGAATTAAGGTTGTGCGCTTTTTTGCGCATGAATCTGTCAACCAAGGAGATCGCTCCGCTGATGAATATTTCCGTCAGGGGTGTGGAGATCGGGCGTTACCGACTCCGAAAAAAACTCAATCTCGAACGCGACGAAAACCTTATCGATTACCTGATCAGGTTTTAGCCTGGGCAAATCTGCTGATACCAGGCTTGAAAATCACTCCGGTAGTGTTGCGACCATCGATAGCAATGGTAAAAGGTTTATCGGTTCTTACATGCCGCACAAACTGGTCTTCGTGATGAGCCGGAAGGCTGTTCAAAAACCCGAGGTCGTAATAGCCGTCTTTGATGAATGGGTTAATAGTGAAATACCCAACGCCAAAAGATGTGAGGTTCTGAAAGAAATGGGTGCCCTGCGAAGGGTCGATGCGATAGTGCTCAAGTCCTGATTCAATGATCACTCTGGCAGCCGAAATCTGAGGCCACTTCACGGGAATGCCCAGCCAGGGGTCGCTCGATCCCCATCGCCCAGGCCCAACAAGCACATAATTGCGCCCTTCGGCAAGAAAACGATCGTTGATATCGCCGATCAGCTGGGCAATTTCACGGGTGCGGGCTGGATCGAATGCCTCGGGCTTTACGTAAACGAAATCCGTGACATCGTTGATAACACCGTTTCCAAGGGTGTGTGAAGCTTTTATAACTGCATGTTCATCAGGGATATTGTTTAGTTCGATGGCCACGGTTTCGTCGTAATCTACCGTAGGTCGGATCTGTAGCACATAGAACAATTTTGGCACCCCTGGCGGTTTGTTCAGCTCCACTGCAAATTCAATTTCAACAGGCTTGTTCATTTCCCTGTGTCCGATTTGCAAGAGATCGTTCAAAATGCTGGCAAGAGGGAAGGTATTGTATTTTAGGATGTTGGCAAAGGTTACCAGTTTTTTTCCGCCTTCGGCCCAACCGTCGCGAAGCTGGTTGTTCTGATAGTCGTAAGTTGAGCAAACGAGCTTGAGCACGCCATCTTTTTCGGCTTCGCTGATGCGCAGCTTTAGCAGGTTGGCCGATTCGTCGGTGGTGGTGAGGAAGCTTTCGGGGTTAAGGTTGAGGGCGTAGAATGTTTTTTGCGTTTCGCGCAGTGCAAGATCCGGCTGACTGGTTTGCAGTACTTTATGCGGAAATTTTGGCGAAAAGCGGAGGGTTTGACCCCCATCGACTATGTGTTTTCCAAGTCCCAGGGCAATGCTGGCAATGCCGTCTTCGGGCCGCTCGGGGGCAATAGGGTAGAAGTTGTAGCTCCTCGCGACGCCCGAGATGGCCGGATAATGCCGGTTTTCGTAGGTCTTTCCGCAAACTTCCTGCAGCACTATAGCCATTTTCTCCTCGTCGATCACGTTTTTGGTGGCCATCATATAGGCTTTGCTGTCCTTGAAGAACACCGAGGCATAAACACTTTTCACGGCATTGCTCAGCATCTTGATCATCGTGCGCTCGTCGTTTTCAACGAGAGGGATCATATAGGTGCTATATATGCCAGCAAATGGTTGGTAATGAGAGTCTTCGAGCAGGCTGGATGAGCGCACCGCCAACGGCTTCCTGATCACCGAAACCAATGTGTATAGGTCTTCGTGAATACGGAAAGGCAGACGGGCTTCGACAAATGCTTTGAGGATTTCTTCGTCGGAATGTGCGTCGGAAAGGGCGATGGAGTAGAG